>JAIPJS010000022.1 GCA_021734025.1 Candidatus Neomarinimicrobiota bacterium | reverse complement strand
ACGAACATCGTGTTTTTAAAAAACTACAAATATATCCTCTTTTCTCTATTCTGTGTACTTTTTTAGAAAAAGTACCAAAAATCCGGCTGGGCCATTCGGTTGGAAACGCCTACACCTCACTGCCTATCAGAACCCAAACTCCCTCCGGTCAAACAGTGGGTTCTGCTGTACGGCAGTTCGGCAGCCGTTTTGACAAACCGAATGGCAAGGCCGATCAACGACCTGAGGTATCCTTTGGGTTTACGTTCTTTATTCCTCCCTGTCCTTCTTGAGGAGCCTGTCCCGAGCCGTCGGGAAGGGATCCCTTTGGGGCTGTTAATTTTAGGCACCACGATGGTGAACGGAGGCTAGGCAGACCCGACTGTTTGAAGGAACGGTAAATAAAACCAATACTGGGATAGATAGCACCACGTAGAGCCGCGATTGATCGCGGCCGGGAACCCATTATGAGCAGATGATTTGAGTTGCAATTTCCGCAAATCGCCTATACAATATTGGAAAAAGGCTGGAGATATTTTTATGGGGAGGAAATCATGACAAAACTGGAACAGGTCCTGGTGGAAATTGAATCACTATCTGTTGATGAATTTTCGCAATTGCGTGACTGGATCATAGAACGCGATTGGGAAAAATGGGACGAAGAAATCCGGGACGATGCTGAGAAAGGTCGTTTAGAATTTCTGAAAGAGGAAGCCATTAAAAATTTATCATGATTATAGAGGCATGGAGTCCCATTTCTGTGTTGGGGCGGAATCCCGCAACGGCGGGATAAGGCGACGCAACGGTTTTGGGATTGTTTTGAAGATTTACCAGAAACCATCCAAAAGACGGCAAGGAAAAATTTTAGTTAATCAAACCTAAATTGAGCGGTTGTTGTGGATGAGATGTGCCAAGATGTTGAGATGAAAAGGGTTTTGTGAAACCGGAGGCATACCCGGAGGGTCTGTCGAGGATTTCACGGAGCCTTAGCGCTCAACAGATTGGTGCAGATCGCCGCATAAAATCACTTAATTTAGGTTAAAGACAACCCATACCACCCGTCACTGCATTTTAAAAAGATCGGTGATGTTTGGTCAGCAAGAGTAGGCCGAAATTACCGTGCGCTTGCGATAAAGGATGATTCCGATTTTATCTGGGTGTGGGTTGGTTCCCATCAGGAGTATGATCAATTACTCAACCGGTGATTAACTTACGTCAGTGCTAAAGAGTTACCGTGTTATTGTGTTATAGTTCAAAATTCGTGAGTCGGAAGACGGCGCTTTTGTGGGCTTGCCTGGAACACTTGTCCCACCAGGGATCTCTATGAGGGGCGCTAATCGTGAAAAGTAAAAAAGATATAAGGGTATAGGGGAATAAGGTATAAGGAAAAAGAAATAACCAGTTGTTAGTCGCGGCTTGAGGCGCGTGTAGATGTCGAGCCCGAAGGGCTCAAATATGAATAGCCACCGGTGATAACCGGTGGGGTACGGATCCCCCAGACCAAAACGCAACCCCAACGGGGTTGAATGAGTTGTCCAACTCTCAACCTTCTTTCAACACAACTCACCCCTTTTATTCCCCTCTCTTCCAAGAGAGGGGAAAAGAAGACTTGGATATTTGATGGTGCGTACCCCTTCCTCTTCCGAAGAGGAAGGGGACAGGGGATGGAGTTGTGTTGGTAAAATAACCCATTGTCATTTCGACTGTAGGTCCGACTCGGTCGGACCGAAATGGAGAAATCTCGCTGTTCAAAATAACTCACTCCTATTAAGTAGTGGCCTTTTGTTCTCTTCCTCTTCTGAAGAGAAAGGGTCAGGGATGGAGAGGGGTTGTTCAATAAGGTGTCATTCCGACCAAGTCCGGTGTGTGGACGCGTGTCCCACCAGGGACTCCTGCCGGAGGAGGAATCTCGGTTTTTCTTCTGTGCACTCAGCAGCCGAGAACACCAACACCGAGATCTCTCCGTGCGTCGCCTGACGGCTCCTTAGTCGAGATGACAAAATATACTACCCTCCCATCAATTGTCATTCCGACCGACCGAAGGGAGTGCCCCGGGAGGGACTCCTTCCGGAGGAGAAATCTCGCTTTTCAAAACAATAAAAGCACCAACGACGAGATCTCTCCGTGCGTCGCCTGACGGCTCCTTAGTCGAGATGACAAAATATACTACCCTCTCATCAATTGTCATTCCGACCGACCGAAAGGAGTGGAGAAATCTCGGTTTTTAACAAGCCCGGAGGGCTTGAACATGATTAGCCCCGTCCCGTCCGGACGGGACGGGGATCATTAGTAAGATAAGATTCCAACCCCAATGGGGTTGAATGATATTTTTTCAAGGCATATTTTTAGAAATTCCAACGAGATCCCTACGGTGAAAGTGCCAATGAAAAACGGTGAGAATTATTCCGCTTGTTGTTCTTCCCTCTCCTTGTTGAGGAGAGGGACCGAGGGTGAGGTGTGTTGTTTCCGTAATTCAACTTTTTCCGCCGTCAGAGCCCCGCACTCAGACACTGAATTTCCGAAAAAATATTCTTTGGAGATTTTAATAACCGAAACTTTGAGATAGATTCTTGTTGTTCAATTGGCCTTCAAATTAATTTCGCTCTATTGGCCACTGGCCGGAAGCCAGGCAGAATCAGCTGTCTGAAGGAGCGGAGCAACTGAGTTCTGATTCTGCCCTGGAGGGCAGTGCCGCCAATACCGAAATTGATTTGTCAGCCTTGACCTTTTGCCTACTTTTATGTCAAGATAAAAGTAGGATGACAAGATGTTGCGGTGTTCGGTTGGAAGGTAGTGAAGGTCGGACATCCCTCTTCTTGCTGAGGAGCCTGTCCAGAGCCGTCGGGAAGGGACCGAGGGTGAGGTGTGTTGTTTAATAATTTCAAAGCTCTCCCCACTCAAAATCCCCGGCGGTGCTTCCGATCTATTCCCGGACCGTAAACGTCCTCCACCCGGAAAGACTCATGGCATGCGGCCGGTCCTCCTCGTCCAGCAGACCTGAAGCATACACCCTCCAGAAATACTGCGCTCCGGGTTCCAGCGAATCCGGAACAGTCCAGGAGTCCATGGCTTGGCGGGCATAACTGGTCCGTGGTATCACTGGGCTGACCGTTAAGGTATTTTTAGAATCATCGGCGAGTTCCACCAGGTAAAAGCCGGCGTTGGATTCCGGCGGAGAGATATTCCACTCCAGAACAGGTTTTTGATCGGGTGGCTCTTTAAATTGAGATAAACCCGATTTTTGCAGAAGCACAAATTTCAGAGTATCGGAAGGATCGCTCTTATTATCGGAATCGTCGATTGCCCGTAAATAATAGTAGACCAGCGTATCAATCGGAACCGTGGTGTCCTGAAATTCCGTGGCGAGGTTGCCCTGTTTTTCCTCGACCGTTCCGACAATTTCGAAAACGTCCAGCGAACTATCCGCCCGGTAAATCTGGTACCCGGCAATATCGGCTTCCTGGCTTGGTTGCCACTCCAGAAGCAGCGCATCCTCCCCGGCGACCGGCCGCACACCTTCTCTGGGAAACTCACCAAGAACGGCAGGATACACCCACTCCGGCGGCTCCGGCGGTTCCGGATCCTCGATGTCGGTCACGCAGGCCGCTAGCATTAGTCCCATGACTGAAACAAGGAACGATATGGTGAACCTATTAAACATTTTTATTGAGAATAAAAAAGTTCGGAAGGTAAAAAATCAAAAGAACGAAAAATTGAACAAGGCCCCACTAACTACAAACCACCAACATTTCTTTCTTACCCATTTCCCTTCTCCTACTTTCTTTATTGTATCCGTGAAAGCCGCTCAACTATCAGCGCGAGTGAGGACGCTATACCGGTAATTGCACTGGTTATACCGAGTGTCGTTGAAAAGTATTTTCTGAAATTCCCAGGGATAAAAATGGTGTCCCCCGGATACAATTCCGGTAAGCCGGATATGTCCGCATTGTCCAGGTACTTTTCCAAATCCACGTGAATAACTTCCTGCTCCGCATCATCGGAGAACGCTCTCACGATCCGGACTTCCCTCAGTTTTGCGTAATCGGTCGGTCCACCGGCACTTGAAAGTAAGGCAATGAGATTGATTTCGCTGGGCACCTTGTAGATACCGGGCTTCTGGACCTCGCCCCAGATGTTCACCTGCATCTGGATCTGACTCTGTTCACCTGGCAGGAGGTACCGGGAAGCCGGCTGTTCACCGGACTGGTTCTGGGCAAGCAGGCTGCCGCTTAGAAAAATGCCGAGAATAAACAGGAAAGAATATTTCACAATATTTCGCATAAGTGATTCCAATACTTGGGTTGACATATCCGCAATCGCAAAAGGTTAACGATTCGGCAAAATAATTCCAACAGATTCTTTCCGACAATCTGACCTAAATTAATAATAGAACGTATATTGTTTCTGTAGTTTAAATACCTCTACTGTCAATCTCTTATGCATAGAAACCAAATTTCCGAAAAAACCCTCTGGGGATTTACTAACAAAATTCTTTTTTACCTTTTTAATGTTATATGGCCTAAAAATCAATTGCGCTCAATTGGCCGCTGGCCGGAGGACTGCTCAAATCAGGTGTCTGACCGAAGGGAGTTTCTGGTTTGAGCCCGGAGGGCATTTCAGCCAATACCGAAATTGATTTGTCAGTTTACCCCGATTCTTACTACCCGGAATTTTTAATTCCGTTGGTAGTAAGTTATCGGGGCCTTGACTTTTTCCCACTTTTCACTGTCCATATGGTCCACGCTATCGGTCAAGCAAAAAGTGGCAAGAAGTGGGAGCCTAGGTACTCAACTTAATGGTAGACGGGATCTCTTCCGGACAAGGCCGATGAGCGGTTCCGCCGGATATATAGAAGGTCTTTTATATTCATAGAAACGAAGTTATTTTTCGGCCTCGCTCTTTATTTTGGGCACCGATTCGATGAGCGTAGAAAGGCCAGAATCAGCTGTCTGAGGGAGCGAAGCGACCGAGTTCTGGTTCTGGCCCGGAGCGAATTTTGAAACGGTCAAAATAAAGAGCGTCGCCTTGATTTTTTCTTCCCTTTTGTATCAAGACAAAAGGGAAATAATGAATTCGTATAATGCCGAAGATTATGTTGTCTAAATTGACATATTAGGCGAAAAAAACGTTTTGAAAGATAACTTTTATTAGCCTACCCTTTTGGAATGCCAAGTGGTGAGGATTGTCGGGAAAGGATCGAGGGCGGAATAAGGCCCTAAGGTCGCAAGCCCTAACGGATTTTTACCAAAAATACGTGTGCTTGTTCAAATGGCCTCCATAACTCTTTCGTATCAATGCCCGACGTACCGAGAACAGGGCAACTCAGCTGTCTGACCGGAGGGAGTTCTGAGTTGCCCCGAGGTAGCCGTTGGCATCGTCCCGGAAGGGATCCCGATGGGGCAGAAAGAGATGGGACCGCCTTGACTTTTTGCCACTTTTTAGTATCCATGTATTCCACGCAAGTGGTCAAGCAAAAAGTGGCAAGAAGTGGGAGCCTAGGTGTTCAACTTAATAGTAGACGTCCCCCCAGTCCGGAGGTGGAGTTAGGAAACACAATTTTGTGTGCTTCCTAATAGAATCGTTTAATTATTGCACTTTTTTTAGAAAAAAGTGCCAAAAAATCCGGCTGCGAAAACTGGTTTGAAACCGCTAACGGTTCGCTGCAGGTGAGAACCAGAACTCCCTCCGGTTAGACAGCTGGTTCTCACTCACTTCCGCTCACCGAGCGGTGGAACAAACCAGTTTTCAAGGCCGATAACAAAGGTTTGGGGTGCTTAAAATATCCTTTTACTTATGGTTGTTGTGTAAATGGCCTCCACGTCTATTTCGTCTTCATGCCCGGCGCCCTGAGGACAAGCGGGAATCAACTGTTTGACCGTAGGGAGTTTTGATTCCCGCCCGAGGAAGCCGTTGGCATGACAGAAATAGACGTGGCCGCATTGAATTTTTGCCACTTTTGTTTCAAGACAAAAGTGGAAAGAAATTTTGAAAGATTAATGAGTTATGGAAACACTCTAAAGGATGGTATAACCTAACTAACCGCCAAAAACACCGTCATTATTTCACATTCAAAGATCAAATTCACTCCCTCGGCACCGGCGTCAAAAATCTGCCCTCGCTGAGATAGTGGCCGATATTTTCCGCGGTCTGTTTCGCCTTGCGGTTCGTCGACTCCGCAGTATTGAAGGCGTTGTGAGGAGTCGCAATGACCCGGGGATGCTCCATCAGTTTCAGCGTGGCCTCCACACTATCGCTGACCGCATTATCTTCTATGGCTTCCAAAGATGTATTTCCCCGGAGGACGCTGCCTAACGTTCCCTCTTCATCATACACGTCAAGAGCCGCCCCGGCAAGTCGTTCCTCCCGGAGTAATCGAACAAGATCTGCCGGCGGGGTAATTTCCCCCCGGGCGGCGTTAATGTAGAGCGCAGATGCTGGCGCGTTGCAGAGCGCGTCATAATCAAGCATGCCCTGGGTCTGCTCAGTCAGCGGGAGACAGCAGGAGATGATATCAGCCGATTGGATGGCAGGGATTAAATTTTGATACTCAAGTAGATACTTTGCAATCATCTCACCCCGTGGGACTATATCCACGCCGATAAGGTTCATCCCGAGACCGTATCCGATGTTGGCCAGCTCCCCGCCGATATTTCCGACACCGATAATGGTCAGCGTTTTCCCGGTGAGTTCCCGGCCGGTGAGACCATCTCTGGCGAAAGTTTGCATTGATTCCCGCTGCAGATCGACCCTCCGGAACAGCATCAGCGCCAACATCAATATCTGTTCCGCCACCGCCCGCGCGGCATATTTCGGGAGATGCCCGGAATCGAGGTGACTGTATTTCTCCAACAGCGGAGTTACATGATCATACCCGGTGGACCGTGTAAATATGGCCTCAAGATCCTGCAACCAATCCTTGGGAAATTTCGACTGCGTCCTGGTAGAAATAACCGCCGAGGGCAACTCGTCGATGCCGTCGTCCTGGATGGTGTCATCGGTAAAGTACCAAGAGTACCCCTCCGGAAGATATTCCCTGAGCAGGCGCTCCTCCTCTGCAAAAACCTCGAAAAATGCGGCGTCGTATTTCATAATTAAAAAATAGTTTAATTTTCCGGGAGAATCCAGATGTGCTTGTTTTTGTATCGTTATAACTGTGCAGTATTGAAATACTTAAGTCACCATTTTTGAGCGAATTCCAATATCGGTGAATTTTCCTTTTCTCTGCATTTTTTAAAAAGTGCTAAAAAATCCGGCGGAGAAAACTGGTTTGAAACCGCTCACCGAGCGACGGGGCAATCTAGTTTTCAAGGCCGGGAGCAAAGGTTTGGGGTGCTTTAAATTTCCTTTTACTTATCCTGTATTATTCATAAAAAGATCTTCGGAATTGTGCATTGAAGTAATGGCCGGATGTATGGTATGAATTGGCAGTACTCCGCTACCAAAATATTCTGGGGTAGAGACACGCCATGGCGTGTCTCTACAAATCGTTGATTCTGAACAACTAAACACGATATTTTTTATCACAAGTCCACGAGTTTATGAATAATTAAGGTTATGTAAATGGCCTTCAAGTCTATTTCGTCTTCATGCCCGGCGCCCTGAGGAGAAGCGGGAATCAACTGTTTGACAGAAGGGAGTTTTGATTCCCGCCCGAGGAAGCCGTTGGCATGACAGAAATAGACTTGACCGCCTTGATTTTTCCCCTTTTTGTATCAAGACAAAAAGGGAGTACGAATATGTAATATTAATATTTTAGACCAGCTCTTTGTGCAATATCTCGGAAAGAGCAAATATAATTTTCCACACTTTTGTACAAAGTGCATTGAAAAAAGTCTGCTCGAAACTTAGAGATGAATTATTATTTGTCTTCTTTTGACCCAAGTGTTATTCAACTCTGACCTATCTTGTAATGATTGAGGTTGTTTTCTACCGGCGCGGTACATCAAACCCATTGTAAATTAGTTAACAATTTCCCCTTGCAGTTCGCTCAAGTGACGTCTAAATTCATAAATGCTTTTTGAGAAATGAAGGATGGGGTGACTTGGGCGATTAGCTCAGCTGGTTAGAGTGCTGCCCTCACATGGCAGAGGTCACTGGTTCAAATCCAGTATCGCCCACACGCTAATTGACAAGCTATGAAGTGGGAATTTTGTCCTTTCTTACTGGACGGGCGCTGGTTAGAGTGTCCCGACCTGTCGAGAAGGTCACTGGTTCTCCCGGCGGGATCCCTTCGGGGAAATCCAGTATCGCCCACGAGAAAAGCAGTTGAGGTAGAAAATTTTTGGAACAGAGGAGTGTTGATTATTAACAAAAAAGCCGCGAGCAGCACGTAAATGGTTTACCCAAACCGGATACGTCGTTTTTCCCGACTGCGGATTACCAAACGGAGGCAAAACGAGCAACGCCGGAAAACAGAATCCCGGGCGGACCGAACGTTGGACATATCAACACACTGCTAAATTTTGAAAATGCATCGATTATTCGATGCATTTTTTTTTGTTTGGAGCCGAAAAATATCAGGAACCGACCCAATGAGAAACAAGGGAAATAGACGGAGGAATGATCAGTGAGCGAGTTGGAAAAACTCATCGAGTTACAGCAGGTTGACAAGGAATTAATGCGGATCGAGGAACTGAAGGGGGACCTCCCTGAGAAAGTACGGGAGACCCGCCAGGCGCTTCGGAAGCATGAAGCGCAGCTGGAAGAGGACAAGGGCCGCCTCGAAGAGATCAAGAAGGAGGAACGCAAACATCAGGCTACCATTGATGACAAATCGGAGAAAGTGGAGGAGAAGCAGGATCAGCTCTATCTGGTGACCACCAACAAGGAGTATGATGCACTCACCTCCGAAATTGAACAGTTTAAAAAATCCGTGGATGAAGCAGAGATGCAACTGGTGGAACTCTCCGATGAAAAGGAGCAGCTGGAGGAAGCCATCGCCATGGAAGAGAACCAGGTCGAGGAATTAGCGGAAGACCTGGAAAAGCGGGAATCCGACCTGGAAAAGACCATCAAGAAAACGGAAGAGGAACAGGAAAAACTCGAAAAAGAGCGGGAAGGGATCGTCAAAGATATCCCCCGTTCGAAACTTTCCCGTTACGACCGCATTCGGAATGCGCGGAATGGTCTGGCTGTGGTCCCGGTGGTCCGGGGATCATGCGGAGGCTGTCTGCAGCGGATTCCGCCACAGAATTTGGTGGAAATCCGGACCAAAGATCGCATGATGCCGTGTGAGATCTGTGGCCGGTTTCTCTACTGGCCGGAAGAACAGGACGAAGGCAAAGACGAATAAATATTACCATGTTTTTTGACAATTGATCGGATAGTCGCCCCGATTTGAATTTCACCAAATCTCTGATTTGGACTAAAGTATTCTATCGGGGAGGAAAGTCCGAACTCCGCAGGGAAGGATGCTCGATAACATCGAGGTCCCTTTAGGACGGAAAGTGCCGCAGAAACGATACCCCCCGATTAGTGCTATCCGAATCTATGATTCGGCAAATAGCACATTATCGGGGAAGGGTGAAATGGTGCGGTAAGGGCGCACCGCTCCGACAGCGATGCCGGAGGCCGGGCAAACCCCATCCGGAGTAAGATCAAGTTGGAGAGAATCGCGGTTTCCCGCCGATCCCGACTCGTCGGGACTCTCCAGGTAGATTGCATCAGGCCGGGAGCCATCCCGACCGCAGATAAATGACTATCCATTCGGCTACCGCCGGAGGACAGAATTCGGCTTACAGATCAATTGTCAATACCAATCGCCCCGCAGGATCCCCTGCGGGGTTTTTTTATGTTATTTTTCCATTATCCCCGGGCTAAAGCCCGGGGCTATTCATATTGAGCCGCCTTAGAGCTGTAAAATGCATTTCTTCCTCGCAATAAGATTGCGAGGCTAATCCATGTAGCCTTTGAATCTCATTCAAAGGCGGTCCTAATTCCATTCAATCTGCGTGCTATTTTATTCGGTAATAAATCATATCTCTTGATCCTTGACCAAACCTGCCCTATCATTTTACACCTAATTTGTCACTCAAACCTTTCAGGATTGTATGCGCAAAAAGAAACTGTGGAAATACAGGGAGTTCGGGCAGGCGAAGAATCAGGAAACCGTCCGCTCCTATGCCGATAATATTGGTGTCATCCCTCCGGTTGCCAGTATTCTGCTGAACCGGAACCTCGATTCCAAAGAAAAAGCCGATACCTTTTTCAACCCCAGCTTCGACCATCTCTGGGATCCGTATATGCTCGCGGGCATGGAGAAAGCCATCGAAAAGGTTGCCGATGTCATAAGCAGCGGCGAAAAGCTCCTTATCTTCGGCGATTACGACGTGGACGGGACCTCGGGGACTGCGCTGCTCACTTGGTTCTTTCGGGATAATCTCGTCGATGTGGATTACTATATTCCGGACCGGGAATCCGAGGGATACGGCCTCTCAAAACAAGGCATCGAATATGCCAGAGATATCGGGGCCAGCCTGATCATTACCTGTGATTGCGCCATCAACGCATTCGAGGAAGTGGATTACGCCAACGAGCTCGGAATCCCGATTATTATCACCGATCATCACCGGCCGCCGGAGTCCTTGCCGGACGCTGCGGCCATATTAAATCCGAACCGCATCGATTGCGAATACCCGTTCACCGGTCTTTGTGGCTGCGGGGTGGCATTCAAATACGCGCAGGCCATGTGCAGAGCATTTTCCGGGGGCGCCGGTCCCAACGATGGAGACTGGAGCGAAGAACGACTCTTTACGCACCTCGATTTGGTCGCGCTGGCCACTGCGGCGGATATGGTTCCGGTTACCGGCGAGAACCGGATGCTGGTCCACGCCGGAATCCAACAATTACCAAAATCCAATAAACCCGGACTCCGGGCGCTTATCAAGGTCAGCGGGCTGGAGAAAAAGCTCCAGGAGGGCGCCGACCTGAACGTCGGAAATATCGTCTTCCAGATCGCGCCACGGATTAACGCGGTCGGTCGGCTCGGCAGCGCCACCCGCGCCGTGGATCTGCTCACTACGGAGAACCGGCGCGAGGCGAAATCGCTGGCAAAGATACTGGACCAGGAGAACACGGCACGCCGGGAGATCGAACGCAGCACCTACGATTCGGCAATCTACCTGGTCCAGTCCAAATACCCGAAGCTCTCCTCCGGCGAAGTGCGGTCCCTCGTTCTCTGGGAGGAAGACTGGCACCAGGGCGTTATCGGGATTGTCGCCTCCAAGCTAAAGGAAAAATACCACCTGCCCATCGTCATCATTTCGCTGGATAACGGTGTCGGCAAAGGCTCCGCCCGGAGCATCTCCGGTTTTGACCTGTACGATGCATTCACCGAGTGCGCCGACCATTTCATCGGGTACGGCGGTCACGCTATGGCGGCCGGACTCTCCATCGAAACCGAAAACCTGGAGCAGTTCGAAGAGCAATTTCAGAGGATTGCAGCAAGAGAAATCACCGACGACATGCTGGTACCGGGGCTCACGCTGGAAACGGATATCCGGTTCACAGACGTCGGCTCCCAGATGATGCAGATGCTGCAGCGGCTGGGTCCGTATGGGCCGAAGAATATGCGGCCGGTCTTCGGCGCCAGAAACCTCTCGGTGGCCGGACTGCCGCGGATAGTGGGGGAGAACCACCTGAAGTTCAAGGTCAAACAGGGCCGGACCATGCTGGACGCCATCGCCTTCCAGATGGGTGAATATTACGAGCTTCTCATCAAAAACGAGCCCATCGATCTGGCCTTCGTCGTGGAAAAAAACCGCTGGAACGGCCGGGAATTTATCCAGCTCAACGTCCGGGATATTATTCTTTCCAAAGAGAATGAAGTTGCATCGCCGCTTACAGACTAGGCCGTAGTCAGAGCACCATACCCATCTCTGGGAAACAACTTGCCGTGCGCTGCGGAGAAAATTCTCGAATCTTGGTTCATTTGCATCTATATTGTCATCTCAACCGAAGATTGACCTATTTTTTAAACCCAAATATTTTAATAGCAGACAGATGACGCAGATTCTGCAGATTTTCGTAGATCGTCCGGTTGCAATACAGAGTATCTGCACAAAAAAACTAGCTTTTTGTCTTTAGGGATAGGATGCAATGCTATTAGAACCACCTACATATTTTGATCAGCGATTATCTTGCCGTTTCTGCTCCGGAAGGTGTCCCTTCCGGGACGTTCTCCGACTTGTCGGGGACAACGTGCTATTCGTTCATTTGAAATAACATGAAACCGGGAGGCATCATGAGACGAAGTTATATTGCAGGTACTGGTATGTATGTCCCTGAGCGGGTTGTGACGAATAAAGATCTTGAACAGATGATGGATACCAGTGATGAGTGGATCCGGGAGCGAAGCGGTATCCAGGAGCGCCGATTTGTTGAACCCGGCACCGGGCCGGCGGATTTGGCCGTCCATGCGACCAATCAAGCGCTCGAGAACGCCGGTTGTACCATAGATGACGTGGAATTAATCATCTTCGCCACGCTGAGTCCGGAACACTACTTCCCGGGATCTGGCGTTTATCTCGGCCGGAAACTCGGTCTCCGCGGCGTTGGGGCGTTGGACGTCCGAAACCAGTGCTCGGGGTTTATTTATGGGCTGTCGGTTGCCGATCAATACGTGAAATCCGGCACCCACGAAACCGTGTTACTAATAGGCGCCGAGGTGCATTCCGTGGGACTGAACCTCTCCACCGAGGGCCGCGACGTAGCCGTCCTCTTCGGCGATGGTGCCGGGGCAGCTGTGATTCGCGGGACTGAAGCCGAGGACAAGGGCATCCTGTCCACCCACCTTCATGCTGACGGAAAATATGCCGACGAACTCTGGGTCGAGGCGCCGACTACGCTTCAGAAACCGTGGATTTCCAAAGAGATGATCGACCAAGGCATGGTGTTCCCCAAGATGAATGGACGGCAGGTTTTTAAACACGCTATCACCCGGTTTCCGGAAGTCATCCGGGAGAGCCTGGAGGCGAACGGCTATACCGAAGAAGATCTGGACATGGTGGTACCCCACCAGGCGAACTTCCGGATCACCGAAGCCATTGCCAAGCGGCTGAATCTGAGCGAAGACCAGTATATGAGCAACATCCATAAATATGGTAACACAACGGCGGCCTCCATACCGATAGCATTGCACGAAGCGGTGGAGGAAGGCCGTATTTCCAAGGGAGATCTGGTCAGCCTGGCCGCCTTCGGCAGCGGATTCACCTGGGCTGCCGCACTGATGCGTTGGTGAATTATATCGACTGGTCGGTGAGGTAAACGAATAGGTTATCCGTCTCGTAATATTCGCCGTCACAAACATTGCGAGGATTGATTTGATATGCAAGCCTTTGAATCCCATTCAAAGGCGAATCATTTCCCGACAGTGGTGATACCACCATAATCAACAACTCAAAAATGAGTATTTACAGTCATCCCTCGGCTGCTCCAATATATCGGAGCAGCTGTCCCAACGGGATCCCTACGGGGAGGGATGTCGTTTTCTATCCTCCGGAGAATACCTCATCAGATTCCTCGACTCACTTCGTTCGCTCGGAATGACTCACCATTTTACTCATGAGAATAATACCAGTCATCCTGAGCGATCCCGCACTGGCGGGAGAGCCGTCCCGGAGGGATCCCTACGGGGAAGGATCTGGTCGTCCACCCTTCGGAGGTTCCTTTTCGAGATTCCTCCTCCGAGAGGAGTCCCTTCCGGGACGTTCGTCCGGCGGCTGCCGGACTCAGTCGAAAGGACTTGTTCTTCTTACTGGAATACAACTCACCCTCTTGTTCTCCTTCTCTTCAAAAAAGAGGGAGAGACGTGAATCCAAAACCAGGCAAAGAACCTATTCCCCTTCCACTTCCGAAGTTGCAAATCCCGACGCGTTTTCGGGGAGGAAGAGGAAAGGACAGAAAAAAAGAAAGGACGCCCAAAGGGCTTCAACATAAATAGCCACCGGCGGAGCCGGTGGGCCGAAGAAGTTACCTGAATGCCCACAACCCCGAACGGGGTTGAAAAGATATCATTCAATTCCCCGAGTTGCCACTTTGGACTATTCATGTTCAATCATAAGAGGATTTTTTTATCCTGCCCGGACTTCATTCCAAGGATTTTGCCTCAAGTTTCTGGTATATGGAAACGGACAAAAAGTGGAATCTCCGAATTCACCACCGGCGACACGAAAAGTGACCATTAGCGGAGGGGGACTTGCACGCCACTGACCGCTCCCAGCGTCATTGGCGGTAAATACTCCAAGTACTCCAAGTCCAAAGGAAATGACCGCGAATGGCGCGAAAAGCGGCCATCCGCGGAGGGTGTGATTCCCCTTCTTGAGGCCACTCATTCCGTCACTGATCGCTCACAGCATCCCTGACGGTCAAATACTGAACATATGTGTATTGGGAAACATGGAGTCTAATAATTGAATAGCCCCATCCCGTCCGGACGGGACGGGGGAAACGAAGCCCTCATCAAACCTTTCAGGGGCTTCAGCTCCTTACCTTTACAACTCCACGATTGCTTGGTAATACCCTGTGGTCTGCCGCGGAGAGATTCAATAGCAAGAATGAGGCCCACCTTGGCTAATATTCGACGCTCTCCGATTCTCCCAAAAAATCTTGCAACGATCCACACCCGCGTTTATATTGGCCAATCGTGGTTATAATAATGTTTTACAATACTATCAAAGGGTAATATGTCCGGTTATTTCAACGAACAGCACAAGATGATCCGCGATATGGTCCGGGATTTCGCACAGAACGAGGTGGAACCGATAGCCGCCGAACTGGATCAGACCGAGCGCTTTCCCACGGAATTAGTGGAGCAGATGGGCGAACTCGGATTGATGGGCATCCCGTATCCCGAGGAATACGGCGGCGCCGGAATGGACACCATATCCTACGCCCTGGCCATCGAAGAACTTACCAAAGCCTGCTCATCAACCGCTATCACCATGGCGGCACACACATCACTGGGAACATTTCCCATCTTTCGGTTCGGAACTGATGAGCAAAAGCAAAAATATCTCCCAAAGATGACCTCGGGTGAATGGTTGGGCGCATTCGGTCTGACCGAACCCCAGGCCGGGAGCGATGCCTCCGGCACGCAAACCACAGCTGTACCCGACGGCGACGAATGGGTCGTGAACGGCGGCAAAATGTTTATGACCAACGGCGGCGAGGCCGGTGTCATCGTCTTTACGGCCGTGACCGATCCGGACGCGAAGGGAAGCGATGGGATTTCCTGTTTTGTTGTGGAAGCCGGCACGCCGGGACTTGTCATCGGAAAAAAGGAAAAAAAGATGGGCTGGCGGGCGTCGGATACGCGACAGGTCCATTTTGAGGATATGCGCATTCCCAAAGAAAATCTGCTCGGTGAAATCAATCGCGGATACGCCCAGTTCATGGAGACCCTGGACGGCGGACGCATCAGCATTGCGGCCATGGGACTCGGCCTGGCGGAAGCGGCGTTCGAGGCCTCCAGGAAATATGTGAACGAACGGGAAGCCTTTGGAAAGAAGATTAAGCGGTTTCAGGGGGTGAGCTTTCCTCTGGCTGACATGAGAATGAAAATCGAAGCGGCACATCATTTAACGTACAATGCCGCCCGGCTAAAAGACGAGGGCAAGGACTTTAAGTTAGAAGCCGGCATGGCAAAACTCTACACCTCGGAATTGGCAACCTGGGCCACGAATCAGGCGGTGCAAACACACGGCGGATACGGCTACATCAAAGATTTTCCGGTGGAACGCTACTTCAGAGATGCAAAAGTACTGGAAATCGGTGAGGGAACCTCCGAAATTCAGCGACTGATAATTGCGCGTGAGGTCTTAAAAGAATAGGTATGGCGAATAAATCATCAGGATCGTCGGACAGTGGAAGCGGTATCCCGTCCAAGGGAAAGTTGGGGAATTCCCGTAAGCAGAATTCCCACGATAGCCCGTGGCGCACCAGCGCCTGGGTAAAAGTCGGATTGCTGATCGTGATTCTGGTACTCACTGCGCTGATGTTTCCCCGCAGTGAGGCGGTCGAGTATAACTACCAGGTCAACGAAATTACCAATGAGCCGATTATTGCGCCGTTTACCTTTCCGGTGTTGAAATCCGATCAGGAACTGGAAGAGGATCGCCGGGAAGCCCGCCAGGAAGTGCCGTTTGTATTCAGGCGCCAGCCGGCAGTCGTCGACACCCAACTGACCGAACTCTCCAACTTTTTTGCCGATTTGGAACAGATCCGGCGCGTTTACCAGCGATATCAGTCGTCGCTCTCCGAGTTGCCGGGTTCTGCCACTCCCCAGGGTGATACCCAGCAGGGGAATACCGTTTATAAAGATTCCTTGGCCTTCGCCTCGCTGGTGGAATCGTTTAACGATAGCTATGGTATCGATATCCGCCAGGACAAGTGGAACGTGTTGTTGATGGCGCAGGCGCCGGACGGATCCGATCGGCTGGTCCCGTTTCTGGAGCCGATTGTCAAACGGATTACCCGGGACCAGTTCGCCGAGGGGATCTATGATATCCCCATGGAGAATATCACAAGCAACCAGGTGGCGATTCAATCCGGCGGCGAAGAAGTCATTGAATCGGCGCAGAGCCATAACGACCGAAACAAGGCCTGGATTAATGCCAAACGTCAGATTCAATCCGCGCTGGGACAGGATAACCAGCAGCTGGTCAGTGCCGTATTCGAAGTCGTGGTACACTTCATGGAGCCGAACCTGGTATACCAGAAAGAAGTGACCGAACGACGCCAGGAAGAGGCCATCGCCAGAGTGCCCATCAGTAAAGGCATTGTCCTTGAGAATGAAAAAATTGTCGATGCCAACACCAGGGTCACACCGGAGATCCAGCGGAAACTCACATCACTGGCAGCCGCCAAGGCCAAACGCGGCGGAGAACAGGGGATCCTCTCGCAAGTCTATACCTACACCGGTCGCCTGCTGTTCGTGGCAATTATCCTGTTTTTCTTTGTAGCATTCCTGCTGACGTACAGGCCGGAGATTTACGAGGACAATAAGCATGTTCTCCTCATTTCGCTGGTATTTATCATGTTTACCGTATTGAGTTACTTTATCTACTACCAGTGGGGGCTCTCCGAGTACCTCATCCCGATTACCATTGCGGCGATGCTCTTCACCATAATTTATGACGCGCGGGTCAGTTTCTTTGGGACCATTACACTGACCGTTCTTATTTCGGTGCTCCTGGGCAACCGGATGAATTTCTTTATTACCACCATTTTCGCCAGTACGCTGGCCATTTATGCGGTACGGCGTCTGCGCACGCGGAACCAGCTCTATTACGCCATCCTGTATATTACCGGGGCGTATTACCTGGCCCTGTTCGCCACAGAATTGACGCTCGTGCCGGATCTCAGACACCTTGGCAGTAATTTCGTCTGGGCGGCAGGGAACGGTGTTCTCTCGCCGCTGCTGACGTACGGCTTGATCGCGCTCATCGAGATGTCTTTTAAGATCACCACGGATATGACGCTGCTGGAAATGTCTGATTTGAACCGGCCGTTGCTGAAGCAACTCGCCATGAAAGCGCCGGGAACCTATCATCACAGCGTGGTGGTCGGAAACCTGGCAGAGGCGGCCGCTGAGGCCATCGGCGCCAATTCGCTGCTGGCCCGGGTCGGCGCGTACTATCACGATATCGGCAAAATGAACAAGCCGGAATACTTTGTAGAAAACCAGAAAAGCAGCGAAAACCGGCACGATAATCTGAAGCCACAGCTCAGCGCGCTGATTATCCAGGCGCACGTGAAAGAGGGGCTGGAACTGGCCAAAGAACATAATCTTCCCAAGGAAGTCGCTGACTTTATTCCCATGCATCACGGCACCATGAAGATTGAATATTTCTACCAAAAGGCGCTGGAAAATGCCGCGGAAACCGGGGAAGAAGTCAACGAGGCGGACTTCCGGCACGAAGGGCCCAAGCCGAATACCAAGGAAACCGGGATTGTTATGCTTTGCGAATCCATCGAGGCCGGCACCCGTTCCATCAAAAACCCCACGCCACAGAAATTTCATCAGTTTATCGATATGATGTTCGATAAGCGCCTCAAGGACGGTCAGCTGGATGACTGTCCGCTCACGATCAAAGAGCTGAGCGAAATCCGCGAGGCGTTTGTCCCGATCCTGTTCGGTATGTACCACCTGCGGATTGAGTATCCTGACCAGCAGAAAGGCAATAAAAGCCAACAGAAAGAATGGCGGAAGAACCTCAAAGCGACCAAAGCCTAGCCACTCCGGCTCACCGTATCCGGATTGAAACCAATCTGGAGGGGCTTGAATATGATGAAACGCCGGTTTTGAAGGCGGTTCGCTCGGTATTGGATGCGGAGCAGTGTACAGAGGCGGAAATCGATATCATCCTGGTCGACGACGAATATTTGCGTGAACTGAAGCATGAGTTTTTCGGGCAGGACGTGTACACCGACGTTATCGCATTTCGGCTCAATTCCTATGAGGAGAGCAAGGTTGAGGGTGAGGTGTACATCAGCCTGCATCGGGCGGCGGAACAAGCCATGGAGTACGATGTAACCGCCGACATGGAAATCCTGCGGCTGGCGATTCACGGGATTCTCCATCTGCTGGGCTACGAAGACGATACGGACGAGAAAAAGGCAATAATGACCTCCAAAGAGGACCGGCACCTCGCATCGTTCGACGAACCGCTAATTGTACAACATCTGCCGTAATTCTATTCCATAAGATTATTTGAGCCTATGTCCTTCCTGGCGATCCAGATTTTACTCTTTCTCGGGCTGCTCCTGCTGAGTGCCTTTTTTTCCGGCTCTGAGACGGCGCTGTTCAGCCTCAGAGACAACGAAATCGAACGGATCAGGGAACAGCAGGATCACCCCAACGAGCGTATCCTGTACCTGCTCTCCAAGCCAAAGCGACTGCTCATCGCTATCCTCACCGGAAATACCATCGTCAATATAACCATCGGTTCATTGGCGGCCCTCATTGCCAGCGCCCTGGCGGTCCAGCTGGGCATCAATGAGGTGATTATTGTGGCTATCCAGGTCGTTATCGTCACGATCGTCGTACTGATAACGGGGGAAATTACGCCAAAGATTATTGCGGTGAGAAATACAAAACGCTTCAGCCGGGCTATCAGTATGCCGATGCTGCTGGTGTTCCGCCTGCTCTATCCGATTGCGTATGTGCTGTACAGCATCAACAACTTTTTTACCCGGATCCTGGGAATTAAAAAGGAAAATCTGTTCCTCTCGGAAGAAGAGATCCGCACACTGGTTGAGGTGAGTGAAAGTCAGGGGACGCTGCAGGAACAGGAAAAGGAGATGATCTATTCCATCTTCGATTTCGGTGATACTTTTGTACGGGAAATTATGATCCCACGGATTGATATGAAGGCCATCCCGACCTCCATGAAGGTGAAGGAAGTCATCGATATTATTAAAGAGCATCGTTACTCGCGCCTGCCGCTTTACGACAAGCGCGTGGATAATATCACCGGGATTATCTTTGCCAAAGATTTGCTGCCGTATCTGGGAAAAACCGCAGCAAACGTGCAGATCGCCATGCTCTCCCGACCGGTATACTTTGTCCCGGAAAAGATGAAGATCGACAAACTCCTACGGGAATTCCAGCAGCGGAAAACCAACATTGCTATCGTTGTGGACGAGTACGGCGGCACTTCCGGACTGGTTACGCTGGAGGACATTATCGAAGAGATCGTTGGAGAGATCCGCGACGAATATGATTTCGAGACACCGATGTACCGCTGGTTGGATCAGCATACCATCCTGGTCAACGCCCGGATGACCCTGGACGATCTGGACGACGTAGTGGAACTCGACATCCCGGAGGAACGTGAATTCGATACACTCGGAGGTTTTCTCTATTCCCGCGTCGGCGAAATTCCCGAGCAAAAAACCGAGATCGAAAACGAGGGCATCCGGTATATCATCGACCGGGTTCACGGTAACCGGATTACACGGGTGCGAATAGTCCTGCCTGAGCAGCAACCCGTTGCCCAGTCCTCGGAAAAAAGCGATACGCTTGAATAAGAATTTAAAAACACAGCTCCATCCTCCAACAGGGTGCGGATTGGGACTCCCTCTCTTCAGAAGAGAGGGAGAACAAGAGGGTGAGTTGTGTGTATATCTGCATTTAACTTGCAAATTACCTGGGATGTCGAAGACCTCCTGAATAGTATGGTATTAAGCAGCATGGAGTGGACAATGATGAATAGCCCCGCCATTTATGGCGGGGGAGGAATGGTTGTATCTCCTTGGGGGCTTCAGCCCCACCCCACCATTGCCTGGTCATATACTGCGGCTTGTCTGGGGGATTCAATACTTGCTAACAGAAATGCCCTTCAGGGCTAAAAAAATTGGATATTATAAGACCCTATGCCCCAAAACCTACCCGATCTTCCTGAAGACAAATTCAGAGCCCTGGTTGAAATCCTGAAGATCCTGCGCTCACCGGACGGCTGTCCGTGGGACCGGAAGCAGACCCACAAATCCCTGGTACCGCATCTCCTGGAAGAAGCTCACGAAGTTGTGGAGATGATCGACCATCAGGATTCCAAAGGACTCAAGGGCGAACTCGGCGATCTGATTATGCACGTGGTCTTTCAGTCGCAAATCGCCGAGGAAGACGACGAATTTTCCATCGATGACGTCATCGAGAGTATTAATCAAAAGCTCATCCGGCGGCATCCGCACGTGTTTTCCGACTCCGATGTGGAGGATGAAGATGAGGTTATCAAAAACTGGGAGCAGATCAAGATGGAGGAGGGCCGGGAATCGGTGATCGACGGCGTGCCGAAATCCCTTTCCGCACTTATTCGTGCCAACCGTCTCCAGCAAAAAGCTTCCCAGGTCGGCTTTGACTGGGATTCCGCCGAACCGGTATGGGACAAAGTCGATGAGGAAATTGCAGAACTAAGGGAAGTTGTCGAATCCGGCGCCACAGAAGAAATTGAGGAGGAGTTCGGGGATCTCCTGTTTTCGCTGGTGAATCTGTCACGCTTCCTCAAGGTGAATCCGGAAGATGCCCTCCGTCATACCATCAACAAATTCATCCGGCGCTTCCAGGCTATCGAAAAACGGGTCAACGATGAGAATCTGGACATGGACGGCATGACTCTGGAGGAGCTGGACGCCCACTGGGATGCCGTCAAGTCCGAGGAATCCCAGAGGGACAACTAGAAGTTACTGACTCAGTATTTGAACGTGGACCTTTCGGGTCCGGGGCCCGTCGAATTCACAAAAATAGATGCCCTGCCAGGTGCCGAGCACCAGACGTCCGCCATCAATAATAATCTGCTCAGAACATCCGACTGTACTAGACTTCAGATGGGAGTCCGAATTTCCCTCCATATGGCGAAATCGTGGATCGTCATCGAAGACCTCATTCAGTTTCAGCTTCAGATCATGCTGCACGCTGGGATCTGCATTTTCGTTAATTGTGATACCGGCCGTCGTGTGCGGCGTAAATACCACGCAGATCCCGTTCTGAACGTCGGAATCCCGCACGATATTCGACACCTTGCCGGTGATCTCGGTAAATTCGTTACGCTGGCCGGTTGATACGTTAAAAGTCTCCATAATTCAAGCATCCTCTGTTTTTTGCAATTTTCATTTCTCCAATATAGCCAACAGAACGCAAACGATTGAAGGGGGAATTGCGGAAACTGCTACAGATTCAAAAAAAGTCATCCCGACTGAGCGGAGAGTATGGAGGGATCTCATAAAGGAACCCTCGGAGGCAAACAAACAAGAACCCTCGGTTCTATTCCTCCGGGCTTTGGCGCTGGAGACTTAACCTGCAAGCGGCAGGTATCGCCCCCAATGGAAAAATAACCCTTAAGACACTGAAAGGGTTATCTGTTGATGTGGAGAAATCCCGCCGCCGACCGCTGACAGCGTCGGTGGCGGTCTGTCTCATGATTTAAACAAAAACTGTCGTCGACCCCACCGCATCGACGATGACCACCGCCAGCAGCCCAGCCGGTCATTCCGAGCGAACGTCAGTGAGCCGAGGAATCTCGTAAAGGAATCTCCAGAGATGCAATTCACTATAGGGGCCCCCTTGGGATGGCTCTCCCGCCGCGGCTCGCTCGGGGCGACTGGTATTGCCATTTTACAGTAACAAAATAAACTGAGTCATCCCGACTGAGCGGAGAGTATGGAGGGATCTCGTAAAGGAACCCTCGGAAGCAATCAAACAAGATCCCTCGGTTCCATTCCTTCGGGCTTTGGCGCCGGGAGAATTAACCTGCAAGCGGCAGGTATCGCCCCCAATGGAAAAATAACCCTTAAGACACTGAAAGGGTTATCTGTTGATGTTGAGAAATCCCGCCGCCGACCGCTGACAGCGTCGGTGGCGGTCTGTCTCATGATTTAAACAAAAACTGTCATCGACCCCACCGCGGAGGAGACCACCGCCAGCAGCCCAGCCGGTCATTCCGAGCCAACGTCAGTGAGCCGAGGAATCTCGTAAAGGAATCTCCGGAGATGCACTATGAGCTCATTCCCAATAGGGACCCGTCTGGGACGACTCTCCCGGCATGGCTCACTCAGGACGACTGGTAGTGCCATTTTAAAGAAATCAATAAACTGAGTCATCCCGACCGAGCGTAAGCGAGCGGAGGGATCTCGTAAAGGAACCCTCGGAAGCAATCAAACAAGATCACTCGGTTCCATTCCTTCGGGCTTTGGCGCCGGGAGAATTAACCTGCAAGCATCAGGATTCGTAAATACCCTTTCAGGCTCTTGACCCCTGAAAGGGTCGCAAGCACCGGTAAAGTTATCGCCTCTGATACCGGGCTATATGGAGACCATGGCCCGGAACATCGGCTGTACAGCCTGAGGGCTCCATTTTATTGGAGTTTTTTTCGGTGTATTTCGGTGTTATATCCCATCTGTTTTTAATCAGTGGTTATCCATTTTTTCTGCGTTCATCTGCGTGCTATTCATTTACGGAGAGAATCCCAAATCAGAACTCCTCCTCCCACAGCTGATACCCGGTCCGTTCCATTCCCAGCGCCCGGTAGGTGCTCTGCGCCCGCTCGTTTTCGTCCTCCACATACAACCGGAGGCCGCAAACAGTTTCATCTTCTCTGGCAGACCGCTCCACGTATTCGTACATGGACCGGAACACACCCTGTCCGCGATGCTCCGGCGCGACATACACGCTCTGAATCCACCAGAAGAGCCCGTTCCGCCAGTCGCTCCATTCGTAGGTGATCAGCAGGCATCCTGCAACCTTACCGTCCACCTCTGCCACCAGGTAAAATCCATACTCCGGAGTCTCCATCAGGCTTTGAACTCCCCGAATCACAGTATTCTTATCCAGAGATTTATCTTCCGTCTCCCGGGCCATGGCAATGTTGTAATCTGCAATGTATCCGGCATCCTTACGCCGTGCCCTGCGAACGGTAATATTCATTTCAATAATTACTCCATTGGTGAAAATGTGGATTGTTAGGTTTTGGTCGTAATATAACAAGTGTGTTCGGTCTAAAAAGGGACTAGTGGTTTTTTTGTTTAAGTAATATCGTGAAATTAGAAAATATTTGAATAGCCCCGCCATTTATGGCGGGGAAACTAAGACTTCACCAAACCTTTCAGGGGCTTCAGCCCCTTTTTTGACCAGACTCACAAGCAGAACCCAAATGAAACGCTCAGAAAACCCGATTGGATTAAAACACATGAAGCCAATCTCGTTGGGTGAGAACCGGAATTCACTCCGTCCCCTCAAACAGCTGGTTCTGGCTGTCTGTCGCTCATCGAAACGGTGCCCAAGATATATAGTCCCAAAGGGATTCCTTCCGGGGCCGGCCAAAAGTAGGGGAAATTAGTATAGATGTTCTAGAAACAAACGGCGCCGCCGGATTTTTGTACACTTTTTTCCCATGGGGATCCCTTTAGGGCTAAAAAAGTGTGGTATTAAAAAGAACGATACTCAGTGAATTGCCCAGCATGGACCCTGTTGGCAAAGCCCGGGGCTATTTATTGTGTTTGTATAAAGGGTTTGCAAGCACCAACCCCTATGGGTGATTCATTCGTTTGGGAAGGCTCCGATTAAGATATATGAATATAGGTGACTAAGAATTGTACAACTTGAACACTTGAACACCGGAACACTTAAACACCGGAACACTCTCACACGGTAGTTACGTCTTCCGCTTCTGCTTCTTCGCCGCTGGAAACAACACATTGTTCAGGATCAGCCGGTATCCCGGTGAATTTTTGTGCAGACTCAGCTGAGTCGGAGGATCCCCGACAAAATGCTGAAAATCCTCCGGGTCGTGTCCGCCGTAATAGGTGAACGTCCCCTGGCCGGCGTTTCCATGAAGATATTTTACCCGCTGTGTCCCCTCGAATTCTCCCATTATAACCACATCGTCTTTGATGAACTTTCGGTTGAAACTCGTGGTTTGTCCCATGAAATCTTTCACCACGGCCACGTGGTTCTGCGTCAGCATGGTCGGCACCGGATCGTATTTGGCGGAGAACTCAAACAGGCTGAAGTAGTCGCCCTCGGCGCCGCGGATCGGCGCGGAATAACTCGGTGGGATATCGATATTCGAATATTCGTAAACCAGCGGATCGGTTTCCAGCTGGAAATTCTCGAATGCAAACGTCAGCGAAAAATTCAACTTCTGCTGGGCATTGGGATCCATCGGCGTCCCGTCGTAGACGGTGCCGGCGATATCGACGTTCTGGGCGG
The DNA here is from genome assembly GCA_021734025.1 of Candidatus Neomarinimicrobiota bacterium. Lineage (NCBI taxonomy): Bacteria > Pseudomonadati > Fidelibacterota > Fidelibacterota bacterium. The sequence goes on along the minus strand of JAIPJS010000022.1, from coordinate 32,629 downwards.
ACAGGGCAATGTCCAATGCATCAGTTGCCGAGCACATGGCGAACATGAATCCCCCGTTGACTACGTACTCCCGTATACGCCATGCGACCGCCTTCTTCTGTGCCTGCACCGATTTAAACCCCAGCTCCTCCGCCATGGCTTCGTATTTCATCTGTTGCTCGATGTACCACGGCGCGGTGTGATAATTTTTGTAGAATTTGCCGTACTGTCCGGTAAAGTCTTCGTGATGGAGATGCAGCCAGTCATATTCCGAGAGCTCACCATCCAGCACTCCGCGGTCCCACAGAGTTTCGTAATCGATCTCCGCGTAAGTCAGCGCCATGGTCACCGCGTCATCCCAGGGACGCTTGTTCGGCGGCGTATATATCGCGATCTTTGGCGCCTTCTCCAGAAGCACCATGTCCATGTTATTCTGTTCGATGGTCGAATAGATCTGCGTCACCTGGCCTGGCGAAACTGTTTGGTGCGTAACATTTCGCACCCGGCACTCCCGGGCGATGCCGTCGTGATAATCGATGAGGAACGAGCCGCCCTTGTAATTGAGCAGCCACTCCACGTTAATTCCCTGCTTCAGCGTCCAGTATGCCACGCCGTAAGCCTTCAGGTGGTCGGTTTGACTCTGATCCATGGGAATCAGCAGTTTTTGCTGCCCAAAGATGGAGAGAGGGAGAAGGAGTACGACAAAAATGGTGATGAGTTTTTTTCGCATATTTACCTTTAATTATTCATAATTTGTAATAAATCAATAAATCTGCTATGGTATAAATTCAATATTTTCAATGTTGTAGAGACGTTCCATAGAACGTCTCTACATGGTATAATTCTTCCAGTATTATTACTTTCAGTTCAACATGTTGACACCTCGCATCAAGGATTTCATTCAATCGTCCTGATAATGTTTCATGAACGGTGCAGGCTATGACGTCTGTTGCTGGAGTTGACGGATTCGTTGCCGGGCGATCTGCTCTAATATGCTTCCCGGATGTTTTACCAATACTTGCTCATACCAGTGGATGGCTTCGGACAGTTTGTTCTCCTCCTGGTACACTTCGCCCAGCAGAAACATAGCCTGATCACCGATCGGCGTCTCAGGATAATTCTCTATGACCGACGTCAGCCAGTTCTGCACCTGCTCTCGTTGATTCAGCAGCCGGCCCATCTGCGCTGCCCGAACTAACGCATACGAGGCCACCGGCGCATCCTTTTCCATGTCCAGAATCCGAAGCCACGCTTTCTGCGCCTCAGTGATCTTGTGTTGTTTCAGGTAAAACTCGCCCCGGAAAAACTGCCGGAATGTTGAGGTATCGGAAGCCGATTTATTTTTGAGCGCGTTATCAGCCAGCGTTCGGATTTCCATAATGTCGTTGAACAATTCGGAGGAGAGGTTGACGGAGTTCAACAGGTCGGTCAGCTGGGTTAATCCGCTGTCAACGTCACCGGCATAGAAAAAGGTACCCGCCCGATACAATCGCATGGATTGCGGGATCGAGGATTCGGGATTTTTAATTTTATCGATAGCCTGATTCCAGTGGTTGCGGGCCTTTTCGATGTTTCCCTTGGCGAGATATACCTTTCCAACATATAAAAGCGACTCCGCATATCTGAGATGGTTGGGATCGCCGGTGCATTGCCGGAAGTATTGCATAGCCCGGTCGAAATCGTTGCCCAGCCGAAAGTAGAGTTCTCCGAGTCGGTATTCCGCCAGCTGAGCGTATTCGGTGTTCGTGTCAATACTTACGACTGAGTCGAAATCCGCAACTACCTGAGAGAGTTCAGGCCCGGCCTCTTCCGGAATCACAACAAAATCCGGATCCCAAAAGATGTTGCGGCGGAACACCGTGACGCCTGACTCATGGTCATATTTTTCCAGAAGATTTTGGTAGCCGGCTTCAGCATAACCGTATCGCAGTGATGCCGGATTTTGTATCGGTTCATCCAAATTCAGTAGAGTTCGATACAATGTTCTGGCCCGGACGTACTCTTCGTCCTCAAGAAAATCACCCGCCACGGTCCGCCGGTATTTCCCCGGCGCCTGCTCCAGTTGTTCAAGAGTTCGATAGTGTTCTAATGCCCGATCATACTCCTGGATTCGATACAGATAGTCAGCCAGGATCTTGTACAGGTTGGTATCTTTGGGATATTCCTCAATAGCGGATTCCAGCACCGGAATCACCTGGTCGTTTACCTCCGGTTCGTCCGGGAATCGCGAGATCTGCGAAATCAGAAAGCTCACATTCCTGCCGTGATGCCGGTAATAGAGGAGATATTCCTCAGTGGCGTGATCATAGTTTAACCGTGATGAAAACACCGATCCCAGTTGCAGCGCATAAAACGACGGCTGCCCCAGGACATCTCTGGCTTCATTGGCCGTTTCGCGGGCCTCCGTGTACAGACCGTTCCGCACCATTTCGTTCAGTATCACCTGATAGTTCCGGGTGTTGCGTCCCAGCGATTCCAGCACGCTACGCCATTGGCGGAGGGCTTTCTCCTTATCATTCTGATTGTAGAATACCGTTCCCAGTTTCACCAATGATTGGATATCGCTGGGGTGGGACTTCAGATATCGGGAAATGACAGCTTCGGCGGCGCCATAATCGCTCATCCGGACCAAAATATCTACGTAATTCCGGTAGACTGCCTCCTGCTCCGGATGCTGCTCGTACAGCTGCCGGTAAACTTTGGAGGCCTCCTCCAGCCGGCCCTGCTGTTCAAGGGCGGAGGCTTGTCTCAGTTGATTTCGGATATTCGCATCTTGCTGTGGTACATTTTCTAACTGCCGCTGCTGCAACAGCTGAATCTGGCCATCCGCCAAATTCGGCAAAGAAAGTACTCCTAAAATAATCATTAGAGAAAAAGCCGTTACCCTGATCTTGTCGAAGGGTGAGAAATGCATGGGATTAGGTTTGCTAATATCGCTGAGCCTACTTCTCCGAGAGGAGTCCATCCCGGGAACGCGTGACTCTCTGAATCGCTCAATAAAAGAAAAATTTCGCATCATTCCCCGGACCCAGCCTCTTCCGTCTGTGTCTCACTCAACGAATTGAAGTAATTCCGGATTACCGACTCGTACGACTGGCTGTATCCTTCACGCAATGCCTGGTCCAGCGATTCCTGAATCAGATTCCGGCGCTCGCCGTAATTCTCCGGCAAGCCGGCCGGCCCGCTCCGGACGACTTCTTCGCCCGTCTGAGATTCCCGCTTCTTGCTGAAATCCCTGGTTCGCATGGAGCGTGTTGCGTCCAGCATCCGGGAGAGGATCTTCTGTTGACGCTCGATAGTTTCCCGGGTAAACCGTTTGTTCCGGAGATCTTCCTCCACTTCCTTCATTTCTTCGGTCATGCCACGCATATCGCCCATGCCCTGCGATTCACCGGATCGCGACATCTCCTGCTGCATCTGCTGGAGCGACTGACGGATCCCCATCTGCCGGGCGGCGAGGCGCTGCATAGCCGCCTGCTGCGCAGGTGAGGGATTGCCCTGTTGCCCCAACTGCTGCTGGGACTGCTGATTAAGCGATTGCTGCTGACTGGCCATCTGCTGCATCTGCTTGAGATAATTCTCGAAACCGGTGCTGCTGCCCTGAGACTGGAGGTTATTCATGGCGTTGACAAGTTGCTGCGCGGTTTCGTTCAGCGATGCCATCGCTGCCCCTTGACGGTTGGCTGCCTGACTCGCCTGACGCTCAGCCAGACTCTGGACCGATCGCTGCATGTTGGATGCGGTGTTTCCCAACGCCTTACCAATATCCCGGGTCACCCCAAATGTCTTCTGGGAGAGCTGAATCAATTGTCCGACCGTTCGTTGGAGGTTCATCTGCAAACTTTGCTGCTCGTCGGCCAGTTCACCCAGCTGCGGACTTTTTCCCTGGAGCGGAGCAGTTCGATTGCGGAGCGCCTCCTGTTGCTGTGAGAGCGAAAGAACGTTCCGCAGGACCGCACGGAATTCGTCCAAAACTTCGTTCATAGTCTGTTGCCGCAATGCCTGCTGGGTCTGCTGTAATTGATTTGCCAGGTTTTTAAGTCGCTGACTGGATTGCTGCGCCCGCTGCTGGCCGGACTGCATCTGGCCCTGCTGGAACGACTGCTGCGATTGGCGCATTTGCCGGAGAATGGAATCCATCTTCGCCTGTGATACGGCCTCTTTCATTTGCTCTGATGGCATCACCGGAAATTCTTCCATGGATTTCGCCAGCTGCTCCATTCGTTTCTCGGCGATCTCGTATTCATCGGCCGCCAGCTGCTCCTCCTGACTCAGTTCGGATCGGGCGTCCGCCGAAGCGGAATCCGCCTTATCTGCGATATTTTGCTGCTGCTCCGCCAGCTCACTGATACGCTTCACCACTTCGTCCATCTGCTGCTCAATCTGCACCCGTTTAAAGAGCTTCAGCGCCCGGTCAATACTTTGTGTCAGATCCTGTTCATTCTGCTGCAGGTTCTCCATAGCCTTGCGGACTTCTTCCGGATTCGCCTGGTCCATGGCCTGCTGGAGCTGCTTCAGCGCTTCCTCCAGTTCCGGCGTCATCACATCCTGAAACACCTGCTGCAATTCCTGATATTTCTTCGCCAGCTCCTCGCTGAACAGCTGGTGTTTTTTCGCTTCCTCCAACATGTTGTCCAACTGTTTGCTCACTTCGTCCAGTTGCTTTTTCAGCTCCTCATGAGACTTCACAATGTTTTCCGCCTGCTGCTCCTGCTGCCAGGTGATTTCCTCCTTTTTCTGCATTTCCAGAGTCAGTTCATCTACCTGTTTCTTAATCTTCTCCACGCGCCGTCGGATCTCCTCTGCCTGTTCCATGGCGCCGGACTGTTGCTGCTGCGTCCGCGCAAACATGTCGCTTAGCGACGGAAATCGCGCCGTCTGTACCTGGCTGTGACTCACCTTTGGACCGCTCACCCGATCGTTATCCCATACCGCGATCCGGTAGCGGACCATATCCCTGGGCGACAGGTTATACGGGTTTAAATCCCAGCGATGGGTATACTCGCGCACCTTTTGTCCGGACTCGCTCAGCGGAAGCGATTCGGTTTTCCAGGTCGTATCCCGATCGGAGGCCGCCGGCTTCACGATTTGATACTGTACCGCGAGTTTCGAGAAACCGTAGTCGTCCTGGAGTCGCAATAGAAACGGGATCTGCAACGATTCACCCAGATCCACGTCGCCTTGCGGCTGGAGTATTTCCACACGCGGATACTCGTCGGAAAGCGGCGTAATTTTGTAATTTGCAGGATTCGTATTTGCTATATCCTGAAAATCTTTGAGTCGGATGGAGAAGGCATCGGGTCGCATTATCCGAAAGCTTGATCGGATATCGGTTTCGTTAATGTCCATGGATTGCGAGGCATTGCGGGACTCGAATCCGACTTCGGCGGACTTAACCGGCTTATTGGTTTTCCCGGTGAGTTCGACTTTAGTACCCTTTAAGGCCACTATTTCCGTGGAAGTAATTTCCTGCTGGCGCGGTTCCAGATCCGAGTATTCGGGCGGCACCAGTCGCATTGCCAATGACTGAATCTGTGGACGGCTCATAACCTGAACCCGGAACGTTTCCGTCCGAATTTCATCCCATCGGTCCCACCAATGCGGGGATTGGGCGTGGACGGTGTATTCGAAACTCCGGCGCACATCGCGGAATTTATGGCGATAATGTCCAGTTGAATCCTGGGTAAGGACGATCGTCTGCGACTGATTCGGCTCGGTCCGGGTCAGCAGAACGTCGTCCGGGAGTTCGCCATCGACGGAAACCGTTACCGGCACCGGATCGGAGTTCAATACCTGCACATTGCCGGGAGAAACCTCAAAGGTAAACGGTTGCGGGATTTCGTAAGTGGTGTTCGGATGAAACAATCGGCTGGCTCCGTCGGTTACGCTCCCAAAGAACGGGAGCCAGAGTACCAGCCAGAGCCCTATGGCAATCCCGAGTCCCCTGGCAAGGAACTGGCGGGTTTCGGACGCCACCGCATCTCTGGGATTGATCCCTTCCAACTGCTTGGCAACCGATTTGAGGTTCACATCGATTAAATCTTTGGAATAGTGGTATTGCTTTTTCTCCCGGATGAGCGCAAGGGCATTGGCCACGTGATCGGCAAGAGCGGGAAAATGTTGGCCAAGGCGTTTTGCCAGGGAAAAATCCGAATAACGGGCCGATCCACCAGCTCCGATGAAGCCTACCCAGAGTCCACTGCCAAAGAGTACCAGGGCCACTGTTCCACCCGTGATCCAGAGAAGGCGAGTCCGGCTGGCGCCGTCCAGATACCAGAGTGATTCGGCGGTAATAGCGATGCCGAGCAGCACGGTTCCGAGCAAAAGACTCCCGATGAGGCCGGTGCGGAAATGCTCCGCAGCAATATACGTGCGGAACCGGTGGAGTATCTTTCGAATTCTGTTCTCTGGTGATTGAGACATATATTCCCGGCGTTTTTAGTGTGTTAATGCGTAAAGGACGATGTTCGTTCCCATCTGAAGTGACTTGCGGTGTTGCTCCGGCGTGTCGTCGTGAACATCGGTATCCTCCCAGCCGTCTCCAAGGTCTGTCTCGTAGGTGTAGAACACCACCAGGCGTTCGTTGTGGAACAGCCCGAATCCCTGGGCAGGCTTTCCGTCGTGCTCATGAATTTTGGGCGGCCCGTTGGAGAAATCGTATTTTATATGGTAAATGGGATGATCGAATGGCAATTCCACAAATTCCTTCTCCGGGAAGACTTTTTTCATCTCGCGGCGAAATGATTCATCCATTCCGTAGTTATCATCGGCATGGAGAAATCCTCCGTTTGTGAGATACTGACGCAACCGTTGCACGTCCGTTTCGGAAAACCGGATGTTCCCGTGTCCCGTCATATACAGATACGGATGGAGAAACAGCTCCGGGTCCTGGGGCTTCAGCCGTACCTCATCCGGGTTGACCTTCATTGCACTGTTCTCACGAAGGAAATTGATCAAATTCGGGATGGAACTGGGATCACTATACCAGTCTCCGCCGCCATCGTACTGCAGGCGGGCAATACTGAAATCATATGGTTGAGCGGAGATAGTGGTTGGCGATGCGAACGCCAGCAATCCCGCAAAGACCAAGAGAATAAAAACGGACCCGGATTTTTTAGCACATACAAATAAACTTTTCCATGCAGAGATGATAAATGAAACGTCTCTACCGGGGATTCGCTTAGCCATAATTTGGTCTAAAATTAACATTATGTACCTACAAAACTCCTGACTATCAGGATTATCATAAAGATAGCTCCGACCATTTTACTTATTTTGCCTCCGGCGTTTCCAAGAAAGGCTCCATAACCCGCCCGCAACGCCTTGTCGACGGAACTGGTCCGAAACATCTCCACACCGACGGCTCCGATGTATGCACCTGCTAACGTTCCTAGCAGTGTGCCAACCACAGGAACGATCCCCGATCCCACCACAGCACCAACCAGCGCCCCGATAATGGCGCCGGCAATGCCGATATTTGATGCACCGTATTTTTTAGCGGACATCCCTGTGATTAAATACTCCAAACCTTCCAGCGCTACGGCGATGGCAAACAGCCAGATTACGAGATTGGAGGATACATGTACAAAATCGGTGAGCATCCCCTCCAGCAGTGCGGCCCCGGCGATGATAAACGTCCCCGGCGCTCCGAACGGGATAATAAGCACCGATCCGAAGACCACCAACCACATGATAATGTACAGTACGACGCTCATCGGGTTAAATTAAGTTTATTCAAAGCGGGTATTTCATTCATGTCCATTCGGGCCTCCGTCAATTCTATTCAATGGAATTTGAAAATTAGACCAAATCCCCGAAAGATTAAAGAATAAAACAGATCCGGTCGTCTGAAGTTCCGCGGAGAAATCCCGTTGCCAGGCTTTGCCCAGGATGACTGGGGGGTGGCTATATAGTAAATGGTAGAGGCCAGTCATCCCGACCGAGTCTGGCGGCTGCCGGACGAGCGTCTCACCAGAGACTCCTTCCGGAGGAGGGATCTCGTGAGGGTTTCTCCGTAAGAAAATTACCAGATCCTTCGTCTCGCTTCGCTCGCTCAGGGGGACTAGTGGTGTTCTCATGAGTAATAATAGTGAGTCATTCCAAATGAACGAAGTGAACGTCCCGGCAGGGACTCCTCCCGGAGGAGGAATCTGGTTAGGGCACATCTGGGGATTAACTGGTGAGAACTTTCCCCGGCAAAGATCATCCTTGGGCCGGTTCCTCCGCTTGCGCGGTGTTGCTCAGACTGCCTCACCAATGTCTCTTTAACGAAATACCACACGCTGACTACTGAAGAAGGCTATGGTGGTCTCGTCAATTCACGCCCCGTTCTGTGACCCTTTCAGGGGTTGGCGACCCTGAAAGGGTCTGCGGAATGCTATGTTATCGTAAACTGAATTGCCCTCACCGGTCGCACAGCAGCGGTGACGGTGCAATGGTAAACGAAAGGAAAGTAAAACCAGTCATCCCGACCGAGACGACTCTCCCGCCAATGCGGAATCGCTCAAGATGACTGGTTATGTAATTAATCATATATAGTTCCAGACAAACCTAAGCCGGATGTTTCCAATCTCCCATACCCGGTTGTGTCAGGACTTCGCCAGACACTAATTCGCTCGTGCTCATACCAGCAGTCGCTATTAACAGGCCAAAATAAATTATGTTTATTCTGGCCTCGAAATGCATTGTGTAGGAACTTCTGCCGAACTGAAGACAGGCAGAACCGGCTGTTTGAGGGAGCATAGCGACCGAGTTCCGGTTCTGTCCTGAAGTGAGGTATAGAAGTTCTAACAATGGATTTCTCAGCATTGATTTTTTGCCACCTTTTAGCGTCCAAGTGTTCCGCACAAGCGCATCAAGGCAAAAGGTGGAGGGATAATAAAAAAATGTAAAGACGGTTGAGATTTGGATAATTTCGTATTTGTATTTAATCGTTCAATAATATCTTACACCAACTCAAAGAACTCCTGTAATTCAATTCTCCTGAAGGGTCGTTTAGGAAAATGACAATACCAACCCAAGAAAAAATATTCGTTCCTGCACCCATTTTTTCATACTTTCACTGCACCGGAAAAATTCCTTTCAGTAATGAAATTGACGGCGGTCTATTATACCATGCGAAAATTCTCGAACCAGAGTCGGATTCTGCTGTCATTTTTGCCAGTGATTGTGCTGTGTATAATTTTTTCTGAGCCGGCAAATGCCACCAACTCTATTGTTGACATTAATCATCCGGTGTACGAGTATCTCCAGCGCCTGGAAGCCAAAGGCTTTATCCGGGATCTCCGGCTGTATTCCAGGCCGAACACCCGGGAGGAAATCGGCGAATTACTCGTATTAACATACCGGGCATCCGAAGCTGGAGAGAATTTGACCCGATATGACCGCCAACGCCTACTAAAATATCTTCAGGAATTTGATGCCTACCGACTGTTTGAGGGATACGAGGCGAAGCAGGGAGAAAACCACCTGGTCAGGTATTCCCATCAAAACTGGCGGTTTACCGGTGATGTCATGGCCGATCTCTCTAACCGGCTCCAGTCGAATAATGCCCCCTATCCGGTCATCGGATTCGGCGGGGAAATGCGCGGCAGTTACTATCCTTCCGGCGAGTCGAATAGTAGCATTACTGGGTATCTCCGCTGGCTGACGTTCGTTGAATTCACCGAAGATACGACCTATGGTGAATTCGGTGCTGAAGAAGGCCGGGCGTATACCGTCCGGGACGGGGTATTGAACAGCAATCGAATTCGCACCGGTATCTTCTGGGAATCGAATCTTGGCCGCATTAGCTATCTGCACGATACACCGAAGTGGGGGCGGGGACGCATCGCAGGCCTCCAGATCGGGGGTGCAGCACCTGAATTTGATCTTTTGCACTACGCCGGCTGGTTCGGAAAATTACGGTTTACTTTTCTCATGGGGAAACTGAACAGCAATTACGGGCAGCGATTTCTCGGGGGCCACCGTCTCGAATGGCAACCGGTCCGCTGGCTGCAGTTCTCTGTGGGTGAGACGGTTATCTATGGTGACTCCACTAATGCCCGGGGAATTGAGTACACCTATCTGAATCCGTTTATCCCATATACCGCCGCGGAGATGAACGTGGGTGACAGGGATAATAACACCGGAGCCATCGGTTTTACCGCGTTTCTCCGGGACAAGGTTACCATATACGGGGAGGCCCTGTTTGACGATTTTGTGTTCAATAAATCGTTTACCGAATATTTTGCGAACAAGTGGGCAGGTCTCCTGGGATTTTATTGGATTGATCCCATCGATATCCCCGGGAGCAGCGTGACGTTTGAATATGTCCGAATTGAACCGTGGGTGTACACGCATGTGGACAGGGTGAATATCTACCGGCACTTTGGAACCAGTCTCGGATATCCCCTGAAGCCGAACAGTGACAGGACGCTCCTTGCACTGGATAAGGGGTTTGGGCGCCGGTGGAATATTACCGGGACGGTGATGCATTCCCGTCACGGTGCCGGCGATTTTGAGCAATCTCACGATCATCCGGCCAGTGTGCCGTACGTGCCGGAAAAGTCCTTTCTCCAGGGAGCGCTCACCAGGGAAACCAAGACTTCCCTGGGAATTCGATACGAATTTATGCAGTCTTCCTATGTGCGCGGGACCTATATTTATACTTCCCGAACCGGCGAATCGGCCTTTCAGCAGGCCATCATCGGGCTATCGCTGAATTACTGAATTTGGGATGACCCATGCCGCATGCCCTATCCAGAGAAATCAAGTACATCTCCGTATCTCAAATGCTGCGTAACATCCTCAGCGGACTCATTCTGTTAATTATTATCAGTGGATTCGCGCAGGAGGCGGATGGACGCATCCCGTACCGAAAGCCGATTACGTTTTCCATCTATGATATAAACATTGGGGGCGGTTTTTACGCCGCCGATCCGTTTTACCTCCTGGACTCCACGGAGACAACTATTGGTAATTTGGGCGATGCCGTGGCCAAAATTCCGATTACCGTCTCCGTCGATATCCTGAAGTACAATTATTTGCATTTGCTCTGGCGTCAGAATTTTTTGGATTATCTCATCGGTGCCAACCTGTTTTTCCAGCGGAATGCGATATCGGTATACGGCTCGGAGTCATGGACGTCATCCGGCAGCCGGGCCACTTATAGACCCACGATCTTTGGAATCGGGTTGACGCAATCCCTTCTCTATCAACCGTTCGATAACTTCTATTTTCAATTCGATTATACTGTTGGGCAGGGCCAACTGTGGCTGTATTCGGATTACCTGGGCAAACCGTATCTGCGATCGGAGCAGGAATTCATCCAGATCTTTGGGGCTGGATTGCGCTGGACCAATATTGACATGGCCGGCTCCAAGGTAAACATTGGATTTTCTTATCGATATCATTGGCTGCCGTTTCCGGCCATCCGCGATCCGGATAATTTGACACCGATTAAGGCACTCGACATCAGCTCCCACGGATTGAGTTTTAATTTTGGACTGTTATTCGGCGGCGGGAAAACGGTTGGAGATGATGCCCGACAAAGTATGAAGCAGAAAGATTACCTGAAGGCCAAAAGTCAATTTAGACAGTTTATCCGAACTTATCCCGGTCACTCACGTGTGCCCCGCGCCCGAAGAAAACTTGAGGAAATCGAGAGATTGCTCCCTTACCAGTATTTCAGGCAGGCGGAGCAGCAATTCCGAAACGGGAATTACGAAGAGGCCCTTGAAACGTATGCCATGGCCTCCGAAATTTCCGACCCGGCGATTCAGGATACCCTTCTAAAACGGAAGGCGCAGATAAGCCGGGTTATTCTGAGCAGAGCTGTAGAAAGCCATGAACAGGGAGATCTCCAATCTGCGGACTCCCTGTACCAGTCGGCCAGGACCATCAGCGCAGTGGTGGAGGATTCCATCTCCCGGCGTATGATCGACCTCCACTACGATCGGGCAGAGAAATTTGTAGAGGCGGGGATGTGGGAGCCGGCACTCCGGGAAATCGGCAAGGCGGATTCCATCGGACACGTCCCTAAATATGACGAGCTGGAGTACGATCTCCGGCTCAGGGTTGCACGGGGATATCTGCAGGACGCGCATCGGGCGGCATCGGAAGGAGCAACCATCGCTGCTGAAGATTTTATCCGCCGGGCGTTGGCTATTAATCAGTCGCTCCGGGAGCGAGCGGACGAGGCGCTGAAAATCCTCCATGCTCAAAACTGGTATTCGGTTCGAGAGCGGCTCCGTGGCGAGATGACGTCTGCTCTGTCTAAAGAAAAATTAGAGCAGCAAGCCAAAAAATATGCGCTGCTAGAAGTCTATCAGGTGGAGAGGGGAATGTACAAAGATATGGTCAGAGAATTGTACGGCCCGCCCGGGGAGATTTTCCGGGAGGAAGACCTCCAGGGACGACAGTACGAACTCTGGGTCTATCGATTGACGAATCAACTATATGAGTATATCTATTTTCAGAGAGAACAAGTGACCGAGACGGAACGGGTAAAACTGTAAGAGTTATATCGCTTTGTAGTGCTTCAGCGTCCACATTACTTGTTCGAAGGTGACCTTAATAATTCCGGCCGCCGGGACGGCAATTAACATACCGAAGGCACCCATCAGGCTGCCGCCAATTATAATAATGATGATGACTGAAATCGGGTGCATGTTCACACTTTTGGACATCACCGTGGGGGAAACAATCGAGTTGTCAATCATCTGAACGATGGCAAACATTAGCGCAATGTAGACGAGCATAATCGGTTCGCCTGGATTGTTAATGATGGAAATAAGCATAGCCGGAATAGCACCTGCTACCGGGCCAATGTACGGGATCAGGTTTGCTATACCGGCAATCAGGCCGATAAAGACGAAATACTTGATATCCAGTATCCAGAGGCCAATGATGGAGAGCAGACCGATAACCAGTGCGTCGGTCAGTTGTCCCCGGATATAGTTACTTAGTTGCGTCTGGATATGGTCCAATAAGTTCAGCCCGGGTTCGAAATACCTGTTGGGAATCAAACTGACGATGCTTTTGGTGATTTTCCGACTGTCCTTCATCAACAGGAATGTGATCACAAGGACGATAAACAGCGACGACACCATCCCGGCGATGTTAAAGAGCAAGGAGACGCTGCCGGAGAGAAAATCGCTGAAGAAGGTGTTTATACGACCGGAAAAGTCGATTTTCTGAATTTCCGCTGATGCCGCAGCAGGCAGCTTTTCTGAAATCCAATTCTGGAAGGTCTCCAGGAGTTCGGTCGGTTGTTGGGACTGGATTAACTCATTTATTGCCATTGCCTGCTCCCGTACCATGGGAATAATAAACCAGAAGGCCAGTGCAATGGTAAACAGGAACACTAGCAGAACTATTAACGCGCTGAGGGCTCTGGGAATTTTACGTCGCTCAAGGATGTCCACAAACGGAGAGAGAATGGCAGTTAACAGCACCGAAACTAACAGGAGTACGAGCGCACTGGAAATGTACGGAAACGCTTTTACGGCAATATAGCCGAGCACGATAACAAAAATGAACTTCCACAACCCGGTAATCAGCTGTGGATCAAGCGTAATAACCTGTTTGGGAGACTCTTGGGGTTGGTTCATCGGTCAGGGAGATTCTGCGGATTGCTGTGTGGATTTCAACTCGTTCAATTCCTTCTGAAGCGAATCCACCTGCTCCTGGAGTTCCTGGGTGAGTTCGTTTTGTGCCCGGAGACGGGTTGCAATGACATTAGCGACACCCGTTATAATTTTGATGCCCGTTTTTGGCTTCCTGTTCAGGAGGTCGAACAGGTCAGGACGGAAAAAAGCGATGATCTGGGAAAGTTCAGCCGCCTCCGCTGTCGCTGATCGGGGAGCATCATTCAGTAGGGACATATCTCCGAAGAAGCTTCCCTGGGAAAGGCTGGCCAGAATCAGCTTGTTGCCCTCTTCGTCATGTCGGACAATGTTGACCTTACCACTCAGTACAATATACATCCCGAGCCCGGGTTGGCCTTGGGAAAAAATTGTTTCGTTCTGGGTGTACGTCCGCTGGTGTACCAGTTTCTCGATTTCCACGAATTCGGATTTGTCCAGTTCCTGGAAAATTGGAACGCCCTGTAGTGCGAGGACTGTCTCGGATTCATCCGACCGCTTTTTAAATATGTTGTCCCAAAGAGGTGATATCATAATTAGTCCGGTGTGTCAACTGTTTCGGTGAAGGTACGAAGGGCTGTGGAATGGAGTCAAGTTCGATTTTCCCGGAATAAATGATTTAACAGCCGCCGTTGACCGCACACAGCGTCCATGACAGTGGGGTTCCTAAATGGATATCCCATCACTAACAACGTCGGCAGAGACTGTCCAACGGAGAATTTTTCCATGAAAGCCCAGCTTACGCTTTTGTTCGATATCATCATAATTATTGAATCTGGACGGAGACGTCTCTATCTTGGCATCTTATGCTTCGAAACCGACTGACTTTTGGCGTTATCATAGTACTCCTGAGTGCGGCTGTGGTTCCGGCGTCTGCCCAGGACCTCGGGGAAAAGATACGGTCCCAGGAGCAGCAACTCCAATCACTGGAAAAAGAGATCCAGCAGTTTCGCCAGGAGCTGGAAACGAAACAAAAACGGGAGCAATCGCTCCTGGAGCAGCTGAATTCTCTGGAAAAGGACATCAGCTACACCCAACAGCTGGTCCAGCAGATGGAACGCACCCAACAAGAACGGGAGAAACGGATTGACCATCTGAATAAGAGTCTCTCAGCGAGCGAGGAAAAACTTACCGAACTCAAGGATCGGTTCGCCAGGCGTGCGGTACGGATTTACAAGCAGGATAATTACAGCGACATCGAACTCCTGTTGACCTCGCGTTCTCTGAATCAGGCACTCATCCGGTATAAATATCTGAGCATCATCAACGAGGCGGATAAAAAGACCTTTCATGCGATCAATAATACCATTGAAAAGATCGAGAGTGACCGGGCTGAACTCCGGGAGCAGATCCAAAAGCAGGAACGCTTGATTGCCGAACGCCGGAAAGAGGAAGCCCGACTGAAAAAGGATCGGTCACGGCGGCAGAATTTGCTGGCCTCCGTACAGGAAGACCAAAAATCACTCCGGCAGAATATCGAAGAGCGACAGCAGGCCGTAAAGGATTTACAGGAACTTATCGCCAAACTGGAAGAGGAAAAGGCCCGGGAGGAGCGGGAACGGCGTTTGGCCCGGCAACGGGCGAGTCAGGGGATGGAAACAACGACGGACATTCCAAGCCTGAAAGGGAAATTGCCATGGCCGGCGACCGGCGACGTGGTGACAAAATTCGGAACATACCGGCATCCAAAATTGAAAACCGTTACTGAAAACCCCGGGATCGATATTGCGGCACCAAAAGGCACGGATGTTGTAGCAGTACTAGACGGACTTGTGACAACCATCACCTTTATGCGGAGCTACGGGAATATGATAATTATCGATCATGGCAGCGGATTTTACACGGTGTATACACACGTCGTCGATATACAGGTAAATCCCAATAGTTACGTGAGCACCGGTGATGTGATCGCCAAGGTGGGCGATTCCGGGTCGCTGGACGGCGCCAAACTGCACTTTGAGATCTGGGGGAATCGCGAAAAACTGAATCCGGAAATATGGCTGACACAAGGCTGATGAAGCAACTGTTTCCCATCGTTGGTCAGGAGGATATTCTCGGACGGCTCCACAGCATCGCCGAGCGGAGTAGATACGCCAACGCCTATCTGTTCCATGGTCCGGAGGGGACGGGCAAAGAGGCTATGGCGATGGAATTTGCCGCCATTATGAATTGTCAGTCCGACGGAACCGAGCCCTGCGGATCATGCCGGGGATGTAAGCAGATGCGACATCTGCAGCACCCGAATTTGTCGATGATTTACGCGCTGCCAGGTGGCGGAGGCGATAAAAGCGATCCGCTGAAGGGGTTAGGTGGGTCGGTGATCGAAGAGATACAGGAAGCCATTCTTGCCAAAAGTGAAAATCCATACAGGAAGATCCGGATCTCCAAAGCACAGAACATCAAGATTTCCAGTATACGTCAGATGCAGAAGAATATTCATATGGGGCTGGCGGAGTCCGGCCGGAAGATCGTTCTCATTTTTGAAGCTGAGCGGATGAACGACTCGGCGTTTAACTCAATATTGAAAATCGTCGAGGAGCCGCCGGAGCACACGTCATTCGTTTTTTGCACCAGCGTGCTACACGCCATTCCGGAGACCATTCAATCTCGCTGTCAGCTGGTACCGTTCCGGTTACTGACCCGGGAAGAGGTAGAAGAGGGCCTGGAGCAATACACATCGATAGAGGAGAGAGAGGCCCTGGGCCAAATCGCCAGGATGGCGAACGGTGATTTCGGCTTTGCTCTGGATTTGGCCAGTCGGGACCTGGCAAAGGAAAAAGATCGTATCGTCAAATTCCTTCAGGCGGTAATGGGGGGGAAGCCGATGGCAATCAAGGAACAGGTCGACATGTTGTCGGGGCTGGCCAAAGATTCGGACCTGGCGCTCCGCCGATTTCTGTTGCTTATTCAACTGTGGCTGCGGGACGCTCGGTTGTGGTCAGAGACGGAAAATGTGGAGCAACTGGTCTTTCAGGAGATGCTTGATAAAATTAAAAAATTTGTAAATCATTACGAAGAAATCGATTATCAAACGGCACAGGTACTGCTGGAGAATGCCGTTGATTTCATTGAACGAAACGTCTATATTCGCCTTGCACTGTACAGCTTGCAAGTGCAGTTACACCAAGCGATACACGGGAAATTACAGGAAAAAAATTATGGCTATCGCCACCGATACAGCACAGCAAACAGTCTTCGTTGAATTCAAGGGAAACCGTCGGGGAAGCTACCTTTATACTCCCGGCGAAAATAAGGAGCCCATTGAGCGCGGCGACCAAATTATTGTTGAAACCGATGAGCACGGTGAAGATTCGGGCATCGTCACCCATATCTGTCCCAAGTGTGACCATAATGTGGTGCCCGACAAAAAAGTGCTACGGAAACTTTCGCCGGCCGATTATGCCCATCTGATTGATAACCAGGAGAAGGAAGAGGAAGCCTGGGAGGTCTGCCAGGAGCGTATCGAAGCGCTTGACCTGGACATGAAGCTGACCGATATAGAATTTCAGTTTGACCGGAAAAAAGTCACCTTTTACTACACTGCGGATGAGCGGGTGGACTTTCGCCAGCTCGTCCGGGATTTAGCGGCGATCTACCGGACCCGCATCGAAATGCGACAGATTGGCGTCCGGGACGAAGCCAAGCGGCATGACGGCGTGGGCGTCTGCGGTAACCGGATTTGTTGTTCGTCATTCATGGAAGGCTTCGAGCCGGTGAACACCCAGTTGGCCAAGGATCAGGGACTACCGCTGAATCCATCCAAACTCACCGGCATGTGCGGGAAGCTCAAGTGCTGTCTGCGGTATGAATATTCGTATTATGAGGAAAAGATGGACGACTTTCCCGAACAGGGTGAAATCTTTGACCTGCCCGAGGGGAAAGGCCGTGTCAATCATATCGATATATTTAACGACATCGTCCATTTCTGGTTAACCGAACGGGCAGAAATGGTGGAAAAACCACTCTCCGAACTCAACAATCAATCCAAAACTACAAGCGATTCCTGACTTCTATGGCTAAAGACAGATACCTGATTACCAGTGCACTTCCGTACGCGAACGGCCCGATTCATATCGGGCAGCTGGCCGGAGCCTACCTTCCGGCTGATATCTATGCCCGCTATTGCCGCCTCCAGGGACGGGACACCCTCTATATCTGCGGTTCCGATGAACACGGCGTACCCATCACCATCAAGGCTGAAAAAGAAGGCATCACGCCCCAGGATGTAGTAGATACATATCACTCCAGGAATAAGCAGGCGTTCGAAGCGTTTGGGATGAGCTTTGATAACTACAGCCGGACGTCGCTGCCGGTGCACCACCAGACTGCGCAGGACTTTTTTACCAAACTCCACGAAAAAGGCATTTTCAAGAAGAAGACTGAGGAGCAGCTGTATGACGAGGAAAAACAGATGTTCCTTCCTGACCGGTATGTGGTGGGCGAGTGTCCCAAATGCGGTCACGACGAAGCGTATGGAGACCAGTGTGAAAAATGCGGTTCCTCCCTCTCGCCAACGGAACTGATTAATCCCCGTAGCGCCTTGACGGATTCGGAGCCGGAGGTCAGAAAGACCACGCACTGGTATCTGCCATTAGGAGATCTGCAGGATCAGTTGGAGGAATGGATCCTTCCCAAAGAGGGCGAATGGAAGAGCAATGTCTTCTCCCAGGTGAAAGGTTGGTTGGATCAACAGCTCTCCGACAGAGCGGTCACCCGGGATCTTTCCTGGGGCGTCAATGTCCCGCTGGAGGAAGCGGAGGATAAGGTACTGTACGTCTGGTTCGATGCGCCGATCGGGTACATCTCCGCCACCAAAGAGTGGGCCGAACAACAAGGCGATCCGGATCGCTGGAAAAAATACTGGCAGGATAACGATACCCATTTAACCCACTTCATTGGAAAAGATAATATTGTATTCCACTGTCTGATATTCCCGGCGATCTTGATGGCACACGGCGATTACGTTTTACCGGAGAATGTTCCTGCCAATGAATTCCTGAATCTCAAGGGGATGAAATTTTCCACAAGCAAAAATATCGCCGTATGGCTGGATGAATATCTGGAAGATTTTCCGCCGGATCCGCTGCGCTACGCTCTGGCCAGTACGATGCCGGAGCTCCGGGATACGGACTTCTCCTGGGAGGACTTTCAGTCCCGCAATAACAACGAATTGGCGGATATCGTTGGTAATTTTATCAATAGGGCGCTCCACTTTGCCCATAAATATTTTGACGGTAAAGTACCGGAGCCAGCCGCTGTGGGTGACCTGGAACATCGGTTGGTGGAAGCGTTGACCGAAGCCGGAGAAAATATGGGAGAAGCCTTCGATAATTACCGGTTCCGGGACGGTGTGCGCGCGTTTCTGCTGGCAGCGAAAGCGGCGAATAAGTATTTCAACGATAAAGAGCCGTGGAAAACCCGGAAGACCGACATGAAGGATTGCGGCACGGCGATCTATTATTCTATCCAGACGGCCCGGGCGCTGGCCATTTATATGCATCCGCTGATGCCGTTCTCTGCGGACAAGGTCTGGAAGATGCTGAACCTGGAGGGCGACGTCTCCGACCAGCAATGGGAACGTGCAGCAGTATTTAGCGTTGAACCGGGCCATGCATTGAATGCCCCCGAAATTCTGTTCGAAAAATATGATGATGACGTCATCCAGGCGCAGGTCGAGAAACTGCAGAACCGGGTGACTGAGTCTCCTGATGACGAGGAGGGGGCATCTTACTCTCCTCCGGGATTTAAGGAGCAGATCAGCTTTGACGATTTTCAGGATTTGGATCTGCGGGTGGCAGTAGTGTCGAAAGCGGAGGCCATTCCAAAGGCGGACAAGCTACTCAAATTGCAAATTGATTTAGGCAGCGAACAGCGACAGATAGTCGCCGGCATCGCCCAGCGTTTTGAGCCGGAGGAACTGGAAGGCCGCCGGATCATCGTGGTGGCCAACCTGGAACCGGCCAAGTTGATGGGAGAAGTCTCCGAAGGGATGCTCCTGGCTGCAGAGGGGGATGATCAATTCGGTCTGCTGACGGTGCCTGAGAAACTGCCGCCTGGTTCGCCGATCCGCTGATTTATGTTAATCGATACCCACGCCCATATTCAGTTCGATACCTACGATTCCAACCGGGATGAGATTATCCAACGGGCTCAAGATAATGGTGTGGAGTATATCGTCTGTCCCGGGATCGATCCCGATTCGAATGAATTGGCTATCCAAATAGCCGAACAGTACGATAACGTCTTCGCAACCGTCGGCATCCATCCCCACGACTCAGAAGACTTGCCCGAAAAATGGCTCCAAACGATTGAAGAACAGTTGGAGCATCCTAAAGTCGTGGCACTCGGCGAAATCGGATTAGATTATTTCAAGGAATACACGCCGAAAGAGACTCAGCGCCGGATCTTCCGGGAACAGCTGGAACTGGCATCGTCACTGGATATACCCGTAGTGGTGCATAACCGCGACAGTGATGAGGATATGAAATCACTCATGCTAAACTACGGCCCGAAGACCGGCGTAATGCACTGCTTTACCTCGGATATAGATATGGCACAGGCATTGGCAGACACCGGATACATCATCTCCTTTTCCGGCATCGCAACCTTCGGTAACAAGACGGTCACCAGAACTATCCGCGAACTGGATCTCAGCCATATGATGGTGGAGACGGACTGCCCGTTCCTGGCGCCGGTACCGAAGCGCGGTAAAACCAACGAGCCTGCATTTGTCCGGCATACAGCGGAAAAAGTGGCTGAGTTGAAGTCGGTAGACATCGATACAGTAGAAAAAGTCACTACCGAAAATGCCATCGGCCTGTTCAGCCTGCCCCTATGAAGTTTTCTGCCAGTAAATCTCTTGGGCAAAATTTTTTGGTTGATGACAATGTTGTCCGGAAAATCCTGCACACGTTTTCTCCGCGCACCGATGAATTAATCATCGAGATTGGTCCTGGACAGGGTGCGCTGACGAAGTATCTGGATGAGCTTGGTGTGGAAACGGTGGCGGTGGAGCTGGATGAAAAACTGGTGGATTATCTCCGGGGAGAGTTAGGTGAGGAGTCTACCGTCCGGATAATCCATGCGGACGTTCTCGATACGGACATCACCGAGATTGCTGAAAAGACTGATAAACCGATCCGCGTTTTGGGAAACATCCCGTACAACATTACTTCGCCGCTCCTGTTTCATCTCATTCAGCATCGGAATGTAATTGTTGATGTCTTTCTGATGATGCAGAAAGATGTCGCCGACCGGGTGACTGCCGATCCGGGGAATAAATCGTACGGCATTCTTTCAGTGTTGCTTCAGACCTATGCAGACACCGAGTTCGAATTCAGCGTCAGCCGCAATGTGTTTCGGCCAAAGCCCAGGATCGCTTCCGGCTGCATCTCACTCCGGTGGCACGATCGATGGAGCCGGCATATTCCCGATTTCGACCTGTATCGCGTGGTGGTTCGAACGGCCTTCGGAAAGCGCAGAAAAACCCTGCGGAACGCTCTGGATTATCTGCCGCTATCTGCCTTTGACCCGGACACACTGTCGTTTGATACCGGCCAGCGCGCCGAAGAACTTGATATCCGGGAGTTCATCAAACTCACGCGGGAAATCGCCGAAATTTATCCGCAGTACAGGAATGAAGTTGTAAATTCAGAGCTATAAATTAGTGTATAATATTTATTGAGACTATGCATGAAAGAGGATTAACGTTAATTTTAAAAACAGGAGTTGTGGGGAATAATTGTGCATGGAAAGGTTTCATTTGGTTCACACTAAACTTGAAAATTGTGTTGAAGCATCCCACAATGAAATTGCTATGTTTTTAACTGATGGAAGAGAACCGATTTTCTTTCTGGCCTCGTAATTCATTTCGTATACATGCTCGGCGACTGTAGGAAGAGCCAGAATCAGCTGTTTGACCGAGTCCGTTTGCAGGATGAGGGAGTTCTGATTCTGGCCCGAAAGGAGCCGGAAGCGTGATCGAAATGAATTACGCAGACTTGACCTTTTGTAACCCTTTTGGGTCAAGCCAAAAGGGTGATGACCTGCCGGGATGCAGAGGAGGAATACTTTTGAATTCTGTAAGACGTATTTGATGAATAAAAATTAACCCGAAGAGAGGCATTTATGCCCAAAGATTTAATAGAAAGCATCTCCGGAATCCGTGGAATTGTGGGAACCGGGCTGACTCCCCAGTCCATCGTGAATTACATCTCAGCGTTTGCACACTGGGTTGATGGTCCCCGGGTCGTTGTGGGAAGAGACAGTCGTCAGCACGGTCTGCTCATCCGGCAACTGGTGATCGCCACGCTTCGCGCAAAAGGGATTGAAGTGTGCGACATCGGGATCACGCCAACGCCGACTGCTCAGCTGATGACCGAACACCTGAATGCCGACGGCGGTATCATGATTACCGCCAGCCACAACCCGGAGCAGTGGAATGGGCTGAAGTTCATCAACGCCGACGGGATGTTCCTGGATGCCACGCAGGTGGAGGAGATGTTCTCGATACTCCGGAACGGGGAATATACCTTCGAAAAATGGGATAGGATAGGTGATGTCCGGGAGATTCACGGCGCCATTGATGAACATATTGAGTCCATCCTGGATCTTTCAATAATTCAGCCAAAGAAAATCGCGAAAAGGAAATTCCGGGTCGTCGTCGATGCCGTCAATGGCGCCGGATCGATTGCACTGCCGGCACTGCTGGAAGAACTCGGTTGCGAGGTCCTGCCAATCAATTGTGTGCCAAACGGGCGATTTCCACACGAACCGGAACCGCTTCCGGAAAATCTGACCCAGCTGAGTGAAGAGGTGAAGCGTCAGAATGCCGATTTGGGCATTGTGGTCGACCCGGATGCCGACCGGTGCGGACTGGTGGACGGTGACGGGAAGTACCTGGTCGAAGAGTACACACTGGTGATGGCCGTTGATACCGTCCTTGCGCAGCTCCAATCGCAGGATTCGGATCAGATGGACAAGCCGGTGGTAACGAACCTCTCTACAACGCTCGCAGTGGACAAAATCGCAGAAAAATATGGGGCAGAGGTTGTACGCACACCGGTTGGTGAAATCAATGTGGCCACACGAATGGCGGATCTGGATGCCCTCATCGGCGGTGAAGGAAACGGAGGAGTGATTCTCGCTGAAAGTCATCTTGGCCGGGATTCGCTGGTTGCCTCAGCACTGGTTCTGCAGCGCCTCACCGATCTGGATACTTCTATTCGTGAATACTTTGAGAGCCTGCCCCGGTTTGTGATGAGCAAGGAGAAACTGGACATCGGCGATTCCGATCCCCGAAAGATGCTATCGCAAATTCAGGAAGAATCGGATTCGGCGGAGATCGATCTTCAGGACGGTGTAAAATTTACCTGGAGCGACAGGTGGGTACATATACGAACGTCCAACACCGAGCCGATTATACGGGTTTACGGAGAGGCCGGAAGTAAGGAAAAGGCTGACGAGCTGACAACAAAATATCTGAACCGGCTCAAGGAATTAGCCTCGGATTAATACAAGGAACTGTAATGGAAGAATTCACAAATATTCAGTATGAAACCGACCGGATCCTTTCCGAATTTTCCGGCGACGATGAGAACAAATTCTGGCTGGACGGAATTGATACGAGCGGCTCGACCGAATTATCTTCATTGGAAAAATTGGCTCAATCAACTCCCACGAATTTTCAACCGGCTGCACTTGCAGGTATTATCGACCACACTATTCTGAAGCCGGAGGCGACGCCGGAACAGGTCAGACAAATTTGCGAAGAGGCGAAAGAATATAAGTTCGCCAGTGTATGCGTGAATCCCTCATTTGTGGATCTCTGTGTAAAAGCCCTTGGAGGGAGCAAAATCCCTGTGGCTTCAGTGGTCGGGTTTCCGCTGGGGGCAAATACAGGCCATTTAAAGGCCGGAGAGGCTAGAGAAGCGGCTACTGATGGCGCAAGCGAACTGGATATGGTCATCAACATTGGGCATCTGAAGGCCGGCGATTACGCCTATGTGCAGGATGATATCGCCGCAGTGGTAGAGGCCGCGCCGAACTGTATTGTCAAGGTCATTCTGGAAACGTGCCTGCTGACAGACGAAGAAAAGGCGATAGCGTCACTTCTGGCCAAAGAAGTCGGTGCAGACTATGTAAAAACGTCTACCGGATTTTCCTCAGGCGGGGCAACGGTACACGACGTTGCCCTGATGCGATATACCGTTGGGACAGATATGGGAGTAAAAGCTTCCGGAGGGATTCGGACTGCAGAAGATGCAATACAAATGGTAAGAGCCGGTGCCAGCCGTATCGGCGCCAGCAGCGGCGTACAGATTATTTCTAAAGAGTAACTTTTTTACGATTTTACAGGGTATCTAGAACCGGCCTTGGAATGAGATTCCAAAGCTTCCATCAAAATCTCGTATTCTCTTTACGAAATGAACGTTGAGTCTACTCGAACAAAAAGTCCATGCCGATGAAAACATTTGCGTTTATGAGCATGGAGACCCAATAATTGAATAGTCCGTCATTCCCCATCGGGATCCCCATGGGATATGGCGGGGTATTTGAGGTACTTTGAACTTTTACGGGGCTTCAGCCCTTTTTATCCCGCCATCCAGAAAACCACGTGTGTGAACCCGTAGATGAATGGTTTTCTGGGCGGGATTCCGCCCAGACTCCGCCGAATGGCGGAGTCAAAGCAGGAACCCCGGCTGTAAAGCCGGGGGGCTCCATACCAAGGTCAAAGTTATTAATTCGAAATTTTTTCTAAAGGTCGCGGCTGGCAGCCTTCCGAGGGTTGCCAGCCACAGTACTGATTCATTGATCTATTTCACGTTCCCCATCAATTTTTTCATCCAGGGTGATACCAGCAGTGCCACGAGGCCGGCGCCACCGATAATCAGCGCCACGTTCCAGAAAAGTGACGATGGCGCCAGGGATTCCAGGCTGCCGGCCACCAGTCCGGCGAACAGGTTTCCGAGCGCTGCGGCAATGAACCAGATACCCATCATCTGGCCAACTCTGTCCTTGGGAGCCAGTTTGGTGATGGATGACAGGCCTACCGGTGAAAGCGCCAGCTCGCCGCAGGTATGGAGAAAATAGGTAACGATTAGCCAGGCCGGCGTTACCGGATTGGCTGCTGTGGCGTTCACAGCTCCCCACGACAGTACAAAAAATCCGGCTGCCAGACCGAGCAGTCCCAATGCAAATTTCGCCGGGATAGAGGGATTGGCGTTCCTGTGGGCAAGCCACGTCCACAGCCATCCGAAAATCGGCGCAAATATTACGATAAATGCCGGATTGATATTCTGCAGCCAACCGGCCGGCATCTCAAAATTGCCGATCATCCGATTGGTCAGATCTCTGGCAAACAGGTTCATGGATGACCCGGCCTGCTCGAAACCGCTCCAGAAAATTGCGGCCAGAATAAACAGCCAGAAAATTGCACCGAGGCGCTTTTTCTGATCCGTATCGTATCCGCCTGCGACAAACAGATAGACAAAATACAGTATTGCCAGAACAATGATAGCGTAACCAAGTCCCGTGGCAAACGCTTGCAGCGTGATGGAAATTATGCCGCTCGTGGCGAGAAAAACAAACAAAATGAGCGCAGCTGCAGCCACCGCAGTAACGGTGTAAAATAACTTGCTCCGTTGCTGGAGTGTCTCGGCATCATCATCGATCTTGAGTTCGCCGGCATTGCCAAGGTATTTGGCACCGCGCTTGTACTGGAAAAGCCCCAGCAGCATGCCGAATCCCGCGATAGAGAATCCCCAGTGAAAATTATAGCCTTCTCCGAGAAAGCTACAAATTGTCGGTCCCAAAATGGCGCCGATATTGATGCCCATATAAAAGATGGAGAAACCGGCATCCCGGCGGGCACCCCAATCCTCGGCATCTTTCCCTGTAGCTTCCAGTTCTTTCTTTTCGTCATCCGACGGTTCCGGATACAGATCGCCAACCATGGTACTGACGTTAGGTTTCAGGAGGCCGGTACCTAATACAATCAGGATCAGGCCGCCGTAAAACGAAGCCACGTCCGGGAAACCAATTAATGGCGCCGCCATGGTAAAGTGTCCGGCCGCGATAATCACGCCGCCCCGAAATACGGCCTTACGCTGGCCCCAGAGATTATCGGCAACCCAGCCGCCTGCCAGCGCCAGCAAATATACCATCGAAGTATATAAACCGTAAATAGCCGTCGCTTTGCCAACGTCAAACCCCAATCCGGGGTTATTTACGGTGAGTGGGGCAGTCATAAAGAGGACGAGAAGGGCACGCATCCCGTAGTAGCTGAAGCGCTCCCACATCTCTGTAAAAAAGAGGGTCGCCAGTCCGCGGGGGTGGCCCATGAATGTTTTGCCGGTCTCGTCCGGTACCGGAGGGGATGTACCTGCGTTGTTCTGATTCATTGCGTCATCCGTTTTTGCTAATGGTTAATCGGTTCAGATTGTTCTTCTGAATCGGTGGATGATTCCATTTTAGTCCAGTCATTGATTCCGAAATTATCGACAATAAATCCGGTGACCAGGGCTAACCCGATTCCCAGAAGAATTGAATATAATGTGTTTGTATCCAAGACTATACCGGAAATTCCAAAAATGATTATCCCCAAAAAGGTGCCGCTGACGTAAAACTTCAAATTCTCCATATAATGACCGACCAAGCCGATCCCACTTCCCATCAGGGCACCGGCAATGAGTAACCAGAATACGCTGTAGGAGATGGAGATATTCGGAAATAAATTGGGACCAAGAAAAATAAGCGCCAGGCCGACGGTGATACTACCCGTGGAAAGACCGAGCAGATATTTCGGCATCAGATGCGACCTGCCAGTAGGAGTTGACGGAGGTAGTCCAGGGGAATAGAACCGTAGCTCAAAATCTGCTGGTGGAACTCCTGAAGCGAGTAATCCTGTCCATACTGCTGACGGTATCGCCGCCGCGTGTCAAGTATCTGTTCTTTCCCTATAAACGAGGCTGACGGAGTAACAGCATTCATCTGGAGATAACGCCAAATTCTGTTCGCTTCTGCAGTAGTAATGAATCCATCGGTGCGCAGACGAGCTATCGCTTCAGCCCGGTTTAATCCCTGGATATGAATTCTGTGATCCAGTACGGCGATGAGTGCATCCCGAATTTCGCGTTGTACCTGTAAGACTCTGATTTCAGGTGATTCCTGTTCCCAGCCTTCATCAACCATCATTTTTTCTGCATAGGATCCCCACCCCCGGCGAAGGACCGTACCGCCGTAGAGGGAGCGCACCAGAGACGGAAATCGGCGGGCATAGTATTCCTGCATATATTGTCCCGGAATGCCGTATCGCATGGCAACGAGCTGGAGTGCAAAATTATTGTACTCTTCCAGAAATTCCTGAACTTGCTTTGCAGACCAGTCTGTAGGAATTGCCCGGAATAGGATTTCCGCGAGGTATTCTTGCTCCAGCAAACCAGGATTATGGAGCCGGGCCACAGTATTGCCTTGAAGCAAAAGTACGTCCGAACGGGCACGCAGGGATACCTCGTGTGCCAGGGATATCAACTTATGTTGCCGGACGAATTCTTCCATTGGACCGAGCTGCGAGTTCAGATATTGGACGATCTCATCCTCTGCAGAATGACTCTCTCGAATACGGTTCATTACCCGCTGGATTAACCGGGTTTTCTGCCCCCGGTTTGGGTTGCGATATCGGATACTCCACCACTCCTCAGCCAATCCTGCTGCCGCAAGGAAAAGCGTATCTCTAAGAGCCGTGACCTGCTCTTCGGCTTGTGTCAGAATCTGTTCCGGCTGAACCTCAGAACTGATGAGGTACCTGAATTTTTGTGCATAATATGAACCGCCCAACCGGACTTGCCTGGAGGCATTCGGCAATACCTGGCTCTCTAATTGACCGGCGAATTTATTTAACACATTGCTGCCGTTGGACGCCCAGTTCTCCAATGAAGTCCGGGTCGGTTGATCCAGTGACTCAAATAAAGGAAGGAACGCGCCATTCGACAGGTAATCTGCAATTTCCCGGGCTTGCCGGATTGCTACCTCGGTATGTTCCGGGGTGGGGTTCTCGAGTTGTCCGATGACCTGACCGAGCCAGCCGCCGAGATTTTGCAAGCGCCGTATCAGAGCCTTAGCACGCTGGGAATCGGGGACTACCGGATCGCTGGCGAAGTCAATGAGTGCTGACGTCACTGTCTCCGTATACTGCGTCGGATCCCAGGAAAATACCTTCAGCGTATCGAGACGGAAGACCTGATATCGAAGCGCTTTGTTTAAAATATAGTAATCTATGCGGTTTTGCGTGCTTAAGTCTGCCGGATCGATCCCGTCCAAATCATCGAGCGTAGAGAGGTACAACTCTTTTCGATCTTCCTGCCCGGTTTGGGTCAGATCCGGCAGGCGGTGATCGTACTCACGAAAACCAACCTGCCCCGCCTCGACCGGATGTTGGGACGCCCATTGCCGGAAATAATTGTCAGTAACTGATGTAAACTCCTGATTGTCTGACGCGCCGCACCCCCAGAGGAGAAGTGTGGCAACAAGCCACAGTATGAGCTGTCGGCCTATGGATCTTTCGAACTGCATCTCAGATAATTCCAAACTGTTTTCCGTGCTCTTCGAATTTCGCCAGGACTTTGTCCATCTGCTCTTTGCTGTGGGTGGCCATGTAGCTGGTCCGCAGCCGCGACGATTTCTCCGGCACCGCCGGCGACACGACCGGATTCGAATAAACCCCGTCCTGGTACAACGCCTTCCAGAAACCGAACGTTTTCATATTGTCTCCGATAATTACAGGAATCACGGGCGTGGCGCTTTTGCCTATGTCGAATCCAAGTTTCGTATAGCCTTCCTGCATATATCTGGTAATTTCCCAGAGATGTTCGCGGCGTTCCGGCTCTTCCTGGATGACCTCCAGTGCAGCAATTACCGTCGCCACCGAACTCGGCGTCATGCTGGCGCTGAAAATCAGGCTCCGGGATTTGTGCTGCAGGAAATCGACAACGTCCTTTTTCCCGGCGATAAACCCGCCAACGCACGCAAACGATTTACTGAATGTGCCCATAATCAGATCCACTTCCTCTTCGACCCCCCAGTGCTCGGCGGTGCCGCGCCCGTGATCGCCCAGCACACCGATAGAATGCGCATCATCCACCATCAGGCGGGCGCCGTACTCGTTTGCAATTTCCAGAATGTCGGGAAGCGGTGCGATGTCGCCTTCCATGGAAAAAACGCCGTCCACCACTATCAGTTTACCTGCGTCCTCATCAATTTTGGACAGTACCCGTTCCAGATCTTCCATATCATTGTGGCGATATCTGACCGTTTCACCGAATGAGAGCAATCCGCCATCAACGATACTGGCGTGATTGAGTTTATCCATGATGACGTAATCATCTTTGCCTACCAGAGTGCTGATGACACCAAGGTTTGTCTGGTATCCCGTGGAATACACCAGCGCGGCTTCACAGTGCATAAATTCGGCGAGTTTGGTTTCCAGTTCTTCGTGCATATCCAGAGTACCGTTTAAAAATCGGCTTCCGGTACAGCCGCTGCCGTACTTGTCAGTGGCCTCTTTGGCCGCCGCCAACACCTTGGGGTGATACGTGAGGCCCAGGTAGTTGTTTGAACCGATCATAATTCGCTCAACACCGTCAACAATGGCCTGGCCATCTTTATTTTCGGTAATTGGAATGAAGTAGGGGTACCAGCCCTCCTCCCGCGCGGTCTTGGCGTCCGTAAATTCCCAGCACTTTTCGAAAATGTCCATGTGTAACCTCGAATCCTTTGCTATTCGCATTCCGTCAGTCTAAATACCTGCAGGCGCGGTGGCGTTAGATTTTATCGCTGCGTTTCAGGAGATCCCGGTTCAGAATAAAATATCCGGCAAGTAGCAAGCCGAGAATAATAAACAAACTCTTGAAAAAGGGGAGTGTACGATAGGTAATTATGAGGGAAACAATGGCGATGGCATCCGCTCCGAGCAGCAAATACATCCCCCAAATGTATAGCTGAAGGAGGCCGTACCCCACGACGACTAATCCAATACCGGAAAAGAGATAGGCGTATAGTGTGAGTGTATTCCGTTCCCCAATAACGATAGGAACAACGACCAATGCCATCCCCGCCAATATAATAAACAGCGCAAATATCCTGATAACAATAATAGCAGTGGTGGTTTCCGATGAACGGTCACTCACAGATGACTCAGCCATATCTTAATTCCTTTCCTTCGCACGAATTGCGTGAACAATTCCTACCAGAGTCGGTATCCCCAAAATTAAACTATAATATAATAAAAGTGTGTTACTTAATTGGGCATATGCCGACGTGATGGAACCTTCTCTGGGCAAAATATAGAGAAAAAAATCCAGAATCGCGGTGGTAATCACCCAAAGGCCCCCCAGCTGAAATCCGTAATTGATATGCTGGATATCAATGAGCTGCAAAATTTGCCAACTTAAAACCGCCGCGACTAACACTCCGAGTATCGTGAGCGTTAGCCAGATATTAATTTGCGCCCAAATTAAGGCCCGAAACAGGTGTATGACACCGTTCATCATATTGATGATGAGCGCACCCATTAAACCGAGCTGAAGTGGAATTGATAGTGAGGTTTCATGATTTGCCATGCAAAAATGTAGATGCACCTTGGAATAAACGCAAGGAAAAGCCCGACACTCCGGTTTGCACCTCTTATCGGAACTGGTTATTATCCATATTCATGCGGATAAAGATTATCATTATGGTGATGGTAAGTGTTAGCATCATCGGAACAAGAGGATGTAATATGGACCAGAGGACGGGAAAAAGAACGAATAGACTAGCAGACGCCACAAGCCCGTACCTACGGGAAGCCGCCGATCAGCCGGTTCATTGGTACCAGTGGGGCGAAGAGGCGTTTCAGGCAGCGCGTGAGCAGGATAAACCGATCCTGTTGGATATCGGCGCCGTTTGGTGTCACTGGTGTCACGTGATCGATAGGGAATCCTACAGTGAAGAGGAAATCGCCGGGATTATTAACGAGCACTTTGTCGCCATCAAAGTCGACCGTGACCAGCGGCCGGATATCGACAGCCGGTATCAGAAAGCGGTGCAGGCACTCTCCGGACAAGGCGGCTGGCCGCTGACGGCCTTTCTGACGCCGGAAGGTGAGGTGTTTTATGGGGGGACTTATTTTCCACCGGAATCCCAATACGGCCGTCCGGGGATGAAAGAATTGCTCCCGAAAGTGGCACAGTATTACCGGCAGAACAAGGATGAGGCGCTGGAGAATGCCGCAAAAATTAGAGAGCATCTCTCCAAGGAGGCCGAATCCTTCAAAGCTGGTGAACTTTCGCCGCAGATGCTCGACTCGTTTGCTGTCAATATCCGGGAGCGATACGATTCCGAGCATGGTGGATTCGGAAACAAACCAAAGTTTCCCGGAACCACGGCACTGGAGTTGGCAATTCATTTCTGGAATAATTCCGGGGAATCGGAAATCCGGCATCTGGTAACGCATACACTGACCTCCATGGCCCGCGGGGGATTTCACGACCAGCTGGGCGGTGCATTTCATCGGTATTCGGTGGACGAAGAGTGGCATGTGCCGCACTTCGAGGTGATGTCGTATGTGAACTCGGAACTACTACGGCTCTATGCATACGGGGCGCAATTGTTTGAAGATGAGTATTATCGCCAGGTCGCAGAAAATCTTGTGGATTATATCATGAAAAAAGGTGCCGATACCCGGCATGGTGTATTTTATGCCAGCCAGGACGCGGACTATTCCATGGAGGACGATGGCGATTACTGGACTTGGACGGTGGAGGAAGTTGATGCGGTACTGAATGAAGAGACGGCGACGATTATTAAGGAATACTATGACATCCGCAATCAGGGGGACATGCAGGAGAATCCGGCGAAAAACGTATTGTGGATCAGAAAATCTCCGGAGAACATTGCCGAAGAACTAGGCAAAGAGGTCGAAACCGTTGAATCGGCTATTGAATCTGGTTCCCGGAAGTTGTTAGAGGCGAGAGAGCAGCGCCCGGAGCCATTTATCGACACCACACTGTATGTGGACTGGAACGGGATGATGGCGGCGGGAATCCTGGAAGCAGGCCGGATATTGGAAAGAGAGGATTTGACAGAACTGGCCCTCAAAACCCTGGACAGGATCTGGGAGGAGGGCTGGCACAGGGAACGCGGGCTGGTACACCGACTCGGCGATACGCCCGGCGAGGACTGGGGATTGCTTGGTGATCAAGTCTTTTACGCCAAAGCCTCCCTCCTGGCCTATGAGTTAACCGGAGAGACGGGATATCTGGAGCGGGCGCAACAGTGTCTGGATTATGCGCTTGAGCATCTCTGGAATGAGGAGGCCGGGGGATTTTATGACACCGCGACCGGGAACGGCGATACGCTCGGTTTCCTGGACATCCGCTCCCAACCGATTCAGGATTCGCCAACCCCTGCAGAGAACAGCATCGCAGCCCTGGCGCTCCAACGGTACTATTTACTGTCCGATAACGTACACTATCATGAAAAAGCGGAAGTTACGCTCAAACGGTTTGCCGAATCTGCATCCCGGTACGGAACCTTTGCCTCCACCTTTGGACTGGCAGTATCACAAGTAATCCGTGAACCGCTGCATATCCTGGTCATCGGTGATGGTGAGTCGGAGCTGTGGGAGACTGCGAAGCGGGAGAAATATCCTCTGGAGGTTTTGCAGCGTGTCTCGGATGCAGAGGAGAATGAGTATATCCCGGAGGTTGCAGCAAGCGCTGTCAGAAACCTCGATTCCGGGAAGCCGGTGGCGCTCATCTGCACTGCAACCAGCTGTACGGCACCGATCTCTGATGTAGAAGAATTTCGGGAACGACTGGATGAGGCGCGGAGTGGGGGATGATTTACTAAGACCCGTTGTGTGAAACTCGATGAACAGAAAAAGACTCGTACAGAAGGCTACTCCGGTGTATATTATGGGTGC
This sequence comes from Candidatus Neomarinimicrobiota bacterium, assembly GCA_021734025.1. NCBI lineage: Bacteria > Pseudomonadati > Fidelibacterota > Fidelibacterota bacterium. Next base: position 67 of record JAIPJS010000022.1, on the reverse strand, counting down.
TAAGCTCATAATAAAACACGGAGATAGCCTTATGCACGATATCAAAAAAGCCTTCGACCAACTCCGA
>JAIPJS010000021.1 GCA_021734025.1 Candidatus Neomarinimicrobiota bacterium | reverse complement strand
CGCGGACAGCGGGTCCGATCCCCGAAATATGCTGCACGCCAGATCCGGTGAATATGCGTGCGAGTCAAATCGGCTGTAAAGACTTGTTTCATATGCAATTATACACATAGTATCAACTCCATGAAACCTAAAATGCCCTAAATAAAAGGCGGCTGTCATGGAACTCACTCGATATACGATAAATCTCATCGGGCGGGGAATGATTCTTCTTGGAGTCTTGATTATGCTTTCTTCTTACTTTTTTAAATCAGAAAAGCATCCGGGATTTCAATGGAACTTAAAGTCAATGATTCTCCGTGGCCCGTATATTTGGGAGAACAAAGACTGGTATACCGGCCCCGGCTACCGATTACAAAACATCGGCTTTGCCGTTATGATGATCGGTGTAGTTGTGACGTTTGGCAGTGTCTTTGGGTAATTGAAATAAAGGGAGTGTTGCTATGCCAGAGTTTACACTTACAACCTATGCAACCATAACCGTCATTCTCGGATTAGTAACAATGCTGGCCTCGAACTTGTACAGATCTGAGAACCATCCAGGGTTTAAACTCTTCGGTAAAAAAGGTGAGCGAAAACCCTTTTGGGAAACACGGGATTGGTTTACCGGGCCAGGATATTATCTTCAATCAGCAGGGACGATTGTGTTGTTTGTGGGTATGATCTGGTTATATGTAGGTCAATTTGTCTAACAGTAAGATCAACTACAACTCCCCCGGTAGTGATGCCGGCGGAGTTGTGTTATAATTTAATTATTCTATATCTTCCTCTTGAATCGTAAAAATGTAGTGACAGCTCTAACATTCGGCGGGTTCACCAGCCGGAATCAGGCTCGACACACTAAATACCAACCCGGGATACCCCGGAACCTCATAATATTGGTGAATCCGTGGAATTAAGCCACTTTTGTGTTTTTCATTAACACCTGGCGCCGGGTGCGTAAAAATCGGATTCCAGTTCATCCAGTCATTCCAGCAGTTATTAACAAAATTCATGTATCACTCAGGTTAATTTACGTTCATAATCATCCATAGGTTTTATTGGCTTTGGTTGACGAGAGGTTTTGCGTTAAATTTGAGTTCACCCCGTCGGTATTTATTTAACAGCGTCGGCGCATATGATGTAATTTTCAATTAAAATACTCACCAGATTTATGTAATTTTAGCAGATGAATATCAACTGAAGCGGGAGCATTTTATGAAGATACATGAATTCCAGGCGAAGGAGATTCTCCGAAAGTATGGCGTGGCCGTACCGGAAGGCCAAGTCGCCTCCTCTGCTGAGGAAGCGGAAAAGATTGCAGAGAAATTAGGGGGCGGAACCGTAGTCGTGAAAGCCCAGATACACGCCGGCGGACGCGGCAAAGGCGGCGGGGTTAAAATTGCGCAAAACACCGCGGAAGCCAAAGAACATGCCGATGCTATTCTCGGAATGAACCTTGTAACGCATCAGACCGGCCCGGAAGGTAAACGGGTAAATAAAGTGTTGATTGAACAGGGTGTGGATATCGCGCGTGAACTTTACGCCGGACTGGTGCTGGATCGGGCGGTTGGACGCGTTGCTTTTATGGTTTCAACGGAAGGCGGTGTGGAGATTGAGAAAGTCGCCGCCAAAACACCCGAAAAAATTCTGAAGGAATGGATCGATCCCGCTGTCGGGTTTCGGCCATTTCAGGCCACACGATTAGCGTTCGGTCTGGGGCTGGAAGGTTCCCAGGTGAAATCGGCGGTCAAATTTTTCCTGGCGCTGTACGAAGCATACAATGAGACCGATGCTTCGCTGGCGGAAATCAATCCGCTGGTGGTGACCGGAGACGGCGACATCCTGGCGCTGGATGCCAAAATCAACTTTGACGACAATGCACTGTATCGCCACAAAAATATCCAGGAGTACCGGGATCTCAGCGAGGAAGCGGCGTCCGAAGTTGAAGCCTCCAGGCACGGGCTGAATTACATCAAACTGGACGGTAACGTCGGCTGCATGGTCAACGGCGCAGGCCTGGCCATGTCCACTATGGATATTATCAAACTGTCCGGCGGTGAACCGGCGAATTTTCTGGACGTGGGCGGCTCAGCCTCAGCTGAAACAGTGAAGCAGGGCTTCAGGATCATTCTGCAGGACCAAAATGTGCAGGCGGTACTGATCAACATCTTTGGCGGGATCGTCCGGTGTGACCGGGTTGCCCAGGGAATTATCGACGCGCTGAGCGATCTGGATCTGGATGCCCCGGTGGTGGTTCGCCTCGAGGGCACGAACGCGGAAGAAGCCGCCGAACTGCTGGAGAATTCACCGTTGGAATTCACGGTAGCCAAAAGTCTAAAGGATGCGGCAGAGAAGTCAGTTGCCGTCGCAGCATAAATTCAGAAGGAGCAATTCATGAGCATTTTAGTCAACAACGATACCCGGCTCATTGTGCAGGGAATCACCGGGAGCGAGGGTTCGTTTCACACCTCACAGATGCTGGAATACGGGACGAATATTGTCGCCGGTGTTACCCCGGGTAAAGGGGGCCAGACGCATCACGGCGTTCCTGTATATAATACGGTAAAGGAAGCCAAAGAGAAGACCGACGCAAACACATCGATTATTTTTGTTCCGCCGCCGTTTGCCGCGGATGCAATAATGGAAGCCGCGGATGCGGATTTGGACTTAGTCGTCTGTATTACCGAGGGTATTCCGGTCAAGGATATGGTTCAGGTTCGGCGTTATCTCGAGGACAAACCAACACGATTAGTCGGTCCCAACTGTCCGGGCGTTATCACGCCGGGTGAATCAAAGATCGGTATTATGCCGGGCTTCATCCATGAGCCTGGCCGTGTGGGTATTATTTCCCGAAGCGGCACCCTCACCTATGAGGCGGTGCACCAGATCACCAATCATGGATACGGCCAATCAACCGCCATCGGCATTGGCGGTGATCCAATCATTGGCAGTACTTTTATTGACTTGTTACAACTATTTGCCAAAGACGATGACACCGATGCGGTTGTCCTCATTGGCGAAATCGGTGGATCGGCGGAAGAAGAAGCAGCGAATTGGGTTACTGAAAATAATTTTAACAAACCCGTGATCGCATTCGTTGCGGGGCAAACCGCCCCTCCCGGACGTCGCATGGGGCACGCCGGTGCAATCGTCTCCGGCGGCCAGGGTACCGCGGAGGACAAAATGAAGGCGCTCCGGGCTGCAGGAATCACGGTCTGCGATAGCCCGGCCACTATCGGTAAAAATGTAGCGAAGGCACTCAAAGGTTAGAAAGATTGGTATCCCGCTTTAAGTCCCCGTAGCGGTTTTAACCGGAGAAGGGAGAATTTCCAATGTCCAAGTGCCTATCCACCAGCGATTGAAGGATGAATAATGTAGAAATTAAAAGTTTAAAAAACCGGAAGCCCGAGTCCTGAGGCGTGAGTCTACCGTGGTGAAGAAAAGTGAAAAACTGGTGGCAATTGAAATCAGGAGACTGGCAATCTTAAACACAGGAGTGTGGATACAAGAAGCATGACCTTTTTAAACTATAACACCTTAACACAATATCACAGGTGTTAACCTGAACACTTAAACACACGAACACTTTAATACTGAAGGAGTTATTCATGCAGCGCACACTAGCAATCATCAAACCGGACGCGATTCGCAACGGTTATCAGGGAAAAATCATCGATCATATCCTGGATAAAGGGTTGCGTATTGTCGCGATGGAGCAGACGCACCTGACCACCGCTGAGGCCCGGGAATTCTACGCCGTCCATAAAGAACGGCCGTTCTATAATGATTTGGTTGAGTTTATGACTTCCGGGCCGTGCATTCCTATGGTTCTGGAACACGAGCATGCCGTATCCTATTTCCGAGAGGTAATCGGGGCTACCAATCCTGAAGAAGCTAATGAGGGAACGGTGAGAAAACTGTACGCAGAATCCCTGCAAAACAACGCCGTACACGGATCTGATAGTCCTGAGAATGCTCAAAAAGAGATTGCATTTTTCTTCACCGGGCGGGATATTATAACGTAATTGTCCTAAGTTCCAAACCGCTATTACCTAATAATTTGGGGGGCTGCCATGCGCAAGCGTCAATTAATTTTAATCGGTCTGATATCGTTGCTGCTCATTGGATGTGGTGCCGATGATCGTACTCCGATCGAACAAAGTGGGACCGCAAATCAACCGGTCAACCTGGAGATTCAGGCCGATGACATGCAGGCAGACTATATGGTGGAGTGGTCGTTCACGGAGACTCCGTCTACTGTTTCCCTGAGTCAGTACGATTTCCAGCCAATAAATACAAGTCCACAGGTTTCTTTCATTCCTCCGGATACCGGAATGTATCGGCTTCAGTATGCCGTCACTGATCAATCCGGGGAAGAGATTGCCGTTCAGCCATTTGTTGTCAATGTATCAGGCCGCCAGCAGCAAAAGATGACCGAAGAGGAAGATACCACTGCGATGGAGCAGCCGGAAGAATCCACTGAAGAAATGGCAGAGACTGCTGAGGAACCGGCGAAGCCAAAACCGTCGAAGGAAAAAGCATCTCAGCCGACCAGCACCCGGCAAAAATCCACAGATCGCGCAGACCTGATTCCGAGAGTCCCTGGAAGGTATACGGTACAGGTCTCCGCCTGGAGAACATTCAGTAAAGCGGAGAGCGTAGCGAATACCGTAAAAAAACTGGGATACGATGCTTACATCCAGCGGGCCAAATTCCCGGATACCGGTCAAGTCTGGTATCGGGTACGCGTCGGTTCATTCAGCTCGCCAGAAGCCGCCAAATCCTTGCGACGGAAACTCGTCAGCGAATCGGAACTCCCGGATGAATCTATCTGGGTGGACTTTCAGCGGAAAGACTCATAAACGCAGTTATAAGCTACCTATTGATTTATTTGCGTAATGACTGAAGGAGGGAACCCAGCATGAAACAGGATCTATATTTCGATTTTCGAGATGTTTTACGCATTCCCCGCGTCGCGCTGAGCGGGAAAAAAATCTGGACCATGTTCGTCGCGAACATCGTTGGCTATATTGGTTTTATTATTTTCTCCTATATTGGGATTCTGGCCAGCGGCTACAGTTTTGCGAATGCCTTTGCTGAATATCATTTTTTTCCATTCCCCTATGATGTCCCGTTGACAAACCTCGGGTGGGGTTTCTATTTAATTGGCGGATTGGTTTGGATACTGGCATATTATTTTGCGAATCTTGCCGTGGCGCGTATTACCTATAAAGAGTTTAAGGGTGACTTCTTTTTCTCCAGCGGTGACGGATGGCGTTTCGTTAAGAAACACTGGCATCCATTAATTTTCGCACCGGTATCTATCGTTGGCATTATTGTCTTTTTCCTGATTATGGCTGTGATCGCTGCCCTGCTCGGGAAGATCCCCTTCGTGGGTGAATTCATCTTTTCGCTGCCGTACCTCCTCTATTTTCCGGTAGCGATATTTGTGCTTTATTCGGCAATCGTTTTCCTTATTGTTATCACCTTTACCCCGGCAATCGTCGGTACGTCTGAAGAGGACACACTTGAGGCGGTTTTCCAGAGCTACTCTCTGCTCTGGGCGCAGCCGTGGCGTCTGGTCACCTATGAAGTCATATGGGGTGTATTAACCAGCGTTGCATCCTACATCTTTGGTTTAGTGATGGCTGGCGGTGTCTGGTTTATCTCCGTGGTATTCGGAATGAACTGGTTGATGGGCGACAAGCTCTTCCAGATGCTGGAAACCGCCCTGTATTATCTTGGCGGCAACTCACCGGTGTATCATCAGTTTATTAATCTGTTCAGTTCCCCGTTTGTTCAGTCAGGGTATATTTATGTAGGTGGCGGACAATTGAATGTCACCGAAGCTATCGGTTCCGGGATTCTTGCGCTGTCCCTGTTCGCGATTCTGGCGGTGGTGGTTTCGTATCTCCAATCACTGGACAGCGTCGGTCAAACTATGATTTACATTATTCTGCGCAAAAAGAAGGACGATGAGAACCTTTTAGAGCGCAAGGATGAAGACGAGCTGGCCGAAGAAGACGATGAATTTGACGTGGATGACGACCTGGATCTTGACCTGGATGAGGACGAAGACCTTGATGATACGGAATCCGATATCGAGGAGGAATTCACATCTGACCCTGAAGAAGATTCAGAGGACACGGAGGACAGCCCGGACAAAGGGCTGTAACACCTCCGACATCCGATTTCCTTTCGTCAAGCCGAAATCGCTGTTTGATTTCGGCTTGACTCACTTATACCCCTCCCTTAAATTCGAAATTCATGATTAAGATACCTTTACAACGGTTGCAGCAAGAGGGAGATCTGGAATTTCATTTCAGTGGGTCTCAGGAAGAATTGGGGCTCTCTGATATAGAGTTTCCTGTCCGTGAAATTGATATCAGATTTCATCTCATTGAGGCGGACCACGGCTACTATCTGGCTGGTGATTTGGCCGGTATTGCTTCTTTGGAATGTCATCGGTGTTTAACTACTTTCACCCGTGTATTGGACCTGGAGCTCAGCACCCTGATTGTACTGGATAACGCTGAAGAATTTGAACTCGAGGATGACATCATCTATATACCGGATGATGCGCAAGCTATCGATGTAACCGGCTATATCCACGACGCTATTTTATTGGACTTACCGGTAAAATTCCTGTGCAAAAAAGATTGCCAGGGACTTTGTGCCCAGTGCGGGACCAATTTAAATGTATCGAGTTGTGATTGCGATACGGAGACCATTGATCCACGCTGGCAAAAGTTAAGAGAACTGAATCTCGAAGAATAAGGGGAAATAACGTGGCTTTACCAAAAAGAAAAACGTCAAAAGCTCGCAAAAGAAAACGCCGGACACACTGGAAGCTATCGGCTCCGAACGTCATTGAGTGCAAGCAGTGCCATCAGCCGAAGCTCCCCCACCGTGCCTGTCCCAACTGCGGTTATTACAAAGGTCGTCCTGTTTATATTCCCAAAGATTACCAATAAATAACCGACAGGTTAGACAAGGTCTTATGCGGATCGTCGTGGATGCTATGGGAGGTGATCACGCTCCCGCTTCGACTATCTCCGGGGCTTTGTTGGCACTGGATGATGCCCAGTATAGTGATACCGAAATTATCCTGGTGGGACCGGAAACCGTCCTTCGTTCAGAATTGAATGGTCAGCAGGGTACTTCAACCCACATACATATTCAACATGCGGATCAGGTGGTATCCATGAAGGAGTCCCCGACAAAAGCAGTGAAGCATAAGCCGGATTCCTCCATTGCCGTGGGGATTAATTTACTCAAAACCAATGAGGCTGATGCCTTTGTCAGCGCCGGGAATACCGGAGCAGTCATGACCTCCTCCCTCCTCTCACTCGGAAGGATCGAGGGAGTTAATCGACCGACGATCGGGAGCTTTTTTCCTACCGCCCGGGGAGGCTGCGTGATTTTTGACGTAGGCGCGAACCCGGAAGCCAAGCCAATTAATTTGTTGCAGTTTGGCATTATGGGTTCGATATACGCCCGGAATATCTTTGATATCGATTCACCGAAGGTTGCACTGCTGAATATCGGGGAAGAACGAACTAAAGGGACTGACGTACTCATAGATGCCTATGGTATGCTGGAACAGGAGTTGGACAATTTTATCGGCAATATTGAGGGCCGGGACATCCTGGCTGGCAAAGTAGATGTGGTTGTCTGCGACGGATTTGTCGGGAATATTCTCCTCAAATTCGGTGAAAGCATCTTTGATTCTCTCACCGATATGGTGCAGAAGGAAATTAATAACAAACCGCTGGCAAAGATTGGCGCATTTTTAATGAAGCCGGTGGTGAAATCGATTGCATCAGAATTTAGTTATGAAGAACACGGCGGTGTTCCCTTGCTGGGTATTAATGGCGTGTCGATTATCAGTCACGGCAGTTCCACCCCCAAAGCAATGAAGAATGCCATCGGGGTTGCGCACACCATGGTTAAAAAACGTATCAACCGGATGATTAAGACCGAACTGGAAGCACACCGGGTAGCCTCTCCGAGTATGCCGCAGGTTGACGATCCACTCATTCCACAGGGATAATTTATGTCTTTACACGCTACAATTACTGCAGTCGGCAGCTACGTGCCGGAGAAAGTTCTGACCAACTTCGATCTGGAGAAAATGGTTGAGACCAATGACGAATGGATCCGGACACGCACTGGAATCTCGGAACGGCGCATTGCCGGCAACGATGAAGCAACGTCGGATATGTCTATCGACGCCATAAAGCAAATGCTGGATGAGTACGATATTCCCCCTGAAACCATCGATTGCATTATTGTTTCTACTGTCACACCGGATATGTTTTTTCCGTCTACGGCTTGTCTTATACAGGATAAAATCGGTGCGAGCAATGCTTGGGGCTTTGACCTCTCTGCGGCGTGCTCCGGTTTTGTCTTTGGTCTGGAGACGGCTGTGCAATTTGTAGAAAATGGCAAGTATAAACGGGTACTCCTGGTGGGCGCCGATACTATGTCCAGTATTACCGATTACGAAGATCGGAATACTTGTATCCTGTTTGGTGATGGCGCCGGAGTTGCGTTGATCGAGCCGGCGACGCGCGAAGGTTATGGGGTTTTAGACAATATTATGTATTGCGACGGCGCCGGGGCAAAATTTTTGAATATGCCTGCGGGAGGCAGCCGGCACCCGGCCACTCATGAAACCGTTGATAAAAATATGCATTATCTCTACCAGGATGGCAGGACCGTATTTAAATATGCTGTGAACGGAATGGCAAATGTGTCAACGGAAATTCTTGAGCGCAACAATCTGACAGGTGATGATGTAGACTTTTTTATCCCGCATCAGGCCAATAAGCGTATCATTGATGCCGCTGCCCGAAAAATGGGGCTCAGCGATGATAGAGTGGTACTGAACATCGATAAATACGCAAATACGACTGCAGCAACCATACCGTTGGGACTGCATGAGGTTATTAAGGATGGACGGCTTCAGGAAGGCGATACCGTTGTGTTTGCGACATTCGGCGCCGGATTCACCTGGGGCGCGACTCTGTTACGGTGGGGACAATAAAATTCGAGGTGTCTCGTGAGTAACACTGCATTTTTATTTCCGGGCCAGGCTTCCCAAAATGTCGGCATGGGCAAAGATCTGTACGAAAGCTTTGACCTGGCAAACGAATATTATACCAAAGCCGATGAAATCCTGGGTATTCACATTTCAAAACTCTCCTTTGAGGGGCCGTTAGAAAAACTGACAGAAACCCACGTCACCCAGCCAGCTATTTTTACGCTGAGTGTCATACTACATGAACTCCTATCACGGGAGAACGCTTCCTATTCTATGGTAGCTGGGCACAGTCTGGGGGAATATTCGGCATTGGTCGCTGCCGGAGTCATGGACTTTGAGACGGGCCTGCACCTGGTAAAAACCAGAAGCCAGGCGATGCAGGCTGCATGTGAAAGCAGACCTGGAACTATGGCGGCCATTATTGGACTTGAAGAGGAAAAGGTTGCCGAAGCGTGTAGTGCGGCCAGTAACCAGGGTATTGTTCAGCCGGCAAATTATAACTCTCCGGGACAGATTGCAATTTCCGGTGAGGTGGATGCTGTGCGTGCGGCAATGGAACAAGCCAAAGAGATGGGTGCCCGGCGCGCCATTGAACTCGTTGTTGGCGGGGCCTTCCACTCCCCCCTAATGGGAGCGGCAAAAATCGCCATGCAGGAAGCACTGGAGGATACATCCCTCCAGGATGCGGCGGTTCCGGTCTACGTCAATAAAACCGGTAACCCACTTCAGGATGCTGAGTCAATAAAACAAGCGTTGATTGACCAGATTGATCACCCGGTCCTCTGGATGCAAACAATTGAAAATATGATTGAGGACGGGGCGGACTCCTTTGTCGAAGTCGGACCAGGTACCGTCCTGACGGGATTGATGCGACGAATTAACAAGGAAGTTGAAAGCGAGAGCGTTTCGTCCTATCGCGATATTATCAGGTTTGAGGAATAAAAAATGTCCGCAGTGCTCACAAATAAGACAGCATTAGTAACTGGTGGTTCCCGCGGCATCGGATACGCCATTGCGCAAGCTCTGGCAAACGCCGGAGCGACCGTCACTATCTCAAGCCGTTCGGAGGATGTTTTAGCCGAAGCGGCCAAATCGCTTTCGACGGAATCGAACACGGTTGTTCCGATCCCTTCGGATGTTTCTGACGCGGCCAGTATAGAATCCTTAATAAGCGAGGTTTTTGAAAAGTTCGGTTCTATCGATATTCTTGTCAATAATGCCGGTATTACCCGGGATAACCTGATGTTACGGCTGAAAGAAGATGACTGGGACGCCGTGTTGGACATTAATTTGAAAGGTGCGTTTTTATGTACTAAATTTGCAAGCCGGCAGATGTTACGGCAAAAGTCCGGCAGTATTATTAATATATCATCGGTGGTTGGTATGACCGGGAATCCCGGACAGACCAATTACGCATCATCGAAGGCTGGCTTGCTCGGTCTGACCAAATCGACTGCGCTGGAACTTGCCTCCCGGGGAATCCGGGTCAATGCGATTGCGCCAGGATATATTGATACGGAAATGACCGATAGATTAAACGAAAACCAACGGAATGAACTCACTGAACGTATTCCATTAGGCCGGATCGGCACGCCGGAGGATGTGGCGGAAACCGCCCTGTTCCTGGCATCACCGGCTGCCCGGTACATCACTGGGCAGGTTATCCGGGTTGACGGTGGAATGGTGATGAGTTAATCAAACAAACGAAGGAGGCTCCACGCAATGGATACTTTTGACACAGTGAAAGAAATAATCCAGGATAAACTGGGTGTCGAAGAAAGCAAGATTACCAAAGAAGCATCATTCATCGATGATCTCGGCGCAGATTCATTGGATACGGTCGAGCTTATTATGCAGATGGAAGAGGAATTCAATCTGGAAATTCCGGATGAAGAAGCCGAAAAACTGACGACAGTCGGCTCGGTAGTCGATTATATCGACGAAAAAGTCAATTCCTAACTCTCAGACGACCAGACAGGATCCAATGAAAAGGCGAGTTGTTGTCACCGGTATCGGAACAGTTAACCCCTGTGGGAATGATCCCGACACGTTTTGGGAAAGTTTGATGCAGGGCAAAAGCGGGGTCGATAAGATCACGCAGTTTGATACGTCTGAATTTGCCGTCGATTTTGGCGGTGAAGTCCGCGAATTGGACGTAGCAAAATATCTGGACCGCCGCGAAACTCGCCGAATGGATCTGTATACCATCTATGCGATGGTGGCAGCAATCCAGGCTATGGAAAATTCTGGCCTGGATCCGGATGCCATTGATTCTACCCGGGCTGGCGTGGTTGTCGGTTCCGGTATTGGTGGTATTCACACATTCGAAGAACAATGCCGTACGCTGTTTGAGAAGGGCCCACGACGGATTAGTCCGTTTTTTGTTCCCATGATGATCTCCGATATTGCTGCCGGACAGATATCCATGCATTACCATTTAAAAGGCCCAAATTATTCGGTGGTTTCCGCCTGTGCGACGGCAACACATGCCATCGGGAATGCCACAAAACATATCCAGTATGGTGACGCGGATATTATGGTAGCCGGTGGCGCGGAGGCGACTATCTCACCAATGGCAGTTGGCGGATTTTCCAACATGAAAGCACTGGCAAAGTGGGATGGCGATCCTACGGAAGCTTCACGTCCTTTTGACGCAGAACGATGTGGGTTTGTTATTGGTGAGGGCGCCGGTATTCTGGTTCTGGAGGAATATGAAGCTGCGAAAGCCCGTGGTGCTCATATCTATGCGGAAATCATCGGTAACGGATTTACCGCTGATGCGCATCACATCACAATGCCGGCTCCCGGTGGTGAGGGTGCTGCGCAGGCGATGCGGCAGGCGTTGAATGAAGCCGCTATCTCCCCGGATAAGGTGGATTACGTGAATGCTCACGGGACATCCACTCCGCTGAATGACGCAACGGAAACCACTGCTATTAAAACCGTATTCGGTGACCACGCGAAGAATGGACTGGTCGTGAGTTCTACCAAATCGATGACCGGTCATCTGCTGGGAGCAGCAGGCGGCATTGAAGCGCTCGCCTGTATCTACGCCATACAAAAGAATACCATTCCACCAACAATTAACTATGAGAATCCGGACCCCGAATGTGATCTCAACTATTCACCGAACGCCCCAACGGAAAAACCGGTGAATGTCGCGATGAGTAATACGTTTGGATTTGGCGGACACAACGCGGTCATGCTTTTGGCTGGCGTTTAACATCGCCGGTGTATCCTGTATGGGACTTTATCATTCCCTTATTTCAAAACTCACATCTCTCCTATCCCCAGGAGATGAGTTCAACCAGTTAACCCGGGCTCTCTCCTACAGTTTTCAGAATAAAACGCTGCTACGGCAGGCCTTAACCCATCCGTCAATGATACAGGAATCCTCCTCCGGGAGTGTATCATATGAACGCCTAGAATTCCTTGGAGACGCCGTTCTCGAGCTAGTCATCTCAGATTATCTCTACCATCGATTTCCCTATATTTCCGAGGGTGCCTTGACTCAAAAACGGGCGACATTGGTGAACCAGACTGCCCTTGAGCGGATAGGCCGGCGGCTCCACATCCCGGACTATATTTTGAGTCAGGATGTTCCTGACCGCCCAATTGAACAGTCTAGCGCAGTCATCAGCGACGTCGTGGAATCAATTCTTGGCGCAATTTACCTGGACGGTGGCTTACACGCCGCCGAACAAACCATCTATAAACAGTTTCCCCTGGCAGAAGCGGCGGAGGATCTCGACGACCAGATTAATTATAAGGGCAAACTCATAGAATACTGCCACATGGAAGGTTTGTCGGAACCGGTGTTCGAAACAATTGATAAATACGGCCCGGATCACTCCCGCCAATACAAAGTTGCGGTCAGATTGAATGAGGATATTGTGGCTGTCGGGGACGATTCTTCAAAGAAAAAGGCGGGACAAGGTGCGGCGAAGCAAGCCCTCTCCCGCCTTCAAAAGCGTACAATAAGCACTAATGCTCTAAACTAGTTTTTCTGTTCTTCTATCTGTTTAATTTTATCCCGTAATTTTGCCGCTTTTTCATACTCTTCGGCGTCTACAGCTTTTTTTAGCGCATCCTGAAGTTCGTCGATACTCTGATCGCCGGAAGAGGTTGCACTAATCCGCTCCTCCGTCAAACCTTCGCTCTCTTCTCCGACGGCATCCAGTTCGTCTGCAACTACGCCGGCTTCCTCCATAACTTCGCTCTCTACATAAACCGTCGCACCTACCCGGAGCGCAATTGCAATAGCATCGCTGGGGCGGGAATCAATTTCTTTATCGGAAAAGTCGTAGGAATCCAGGAAAATCTTTGCGTAAAACGTTCCATCTATTAAATCGGTAATAACGACTTCTTTGATGTCCGCGCCCAGGTCCTCCAGAATTGTGCTAATCAGATCGTGAGTCATAGGCCTCGGCATCTTCATCCCTTCCAGTGCCAGGGCGATTGCCTGTGCCTCAAATGCCCCGACAATCACTGGTAACTGTCGATCTCCGTGCACTTCACTCAAAAGGACAGCATACCCTTTGCTCGGCGGATAGAATGCGATTTTGGCAACTTCAACTTCAACCATATTCAAATATCACTTCCTTTATTCAGTTTGTGCAAAGTTACAAAGCCGTATTTTGTTGTGTCAAGGGGGATTCTATGGTATCTCACCCCAACACACAAGCGTTAATTGCTCTCTGCCAGCCTGGATTTTAATAGCGAAATCCGCTCCACGGGGGTTGGATCAACTTCCTGCAGCAGCGCCGCATACAAACTGATCCAGTCGCCCAAATGGATTAAGGAGATGAGCCGACTCATCCGGTTTGTCCCTTCCGTGGAAAATGTATGTTCTGACTGCGGGTAGTCCCGGAGCAGCTCGCTGGTGACTTCCCGCCGCCTGTTCACTTTTGGATGAGCCTCTTCGTCATATAACCATATCAATGACACAGTCTTCATAAACTCCGGCTGCTGATCCCATCCCATGATTTCGTTATGGTTCATTTCCGGCAGACGATTTTGAAACGCCAGCATCTGGGCATTTTCTGCCAATTGGCCCTTCCAACGTACACCGACCACCTCAAGTTCCGGCGTGGTATAAATAATTGGCACGGTGTTGATGAGTTTCGCCGCTGTTGCAAACGCTGTGTTCTCTTCCCCGGCACTTTGATACTTATTTGAGAGTGGTTTTACCGTTGCGATTGTCTCTGCGATATCCGTTTCGATATTACCCGGGAGTAGGCCGATCTGGTTGAACAATCGCACCATAGGAATAAATGAAAAGCCTAGGGCCGCGCGCGGTTGCATTCCGCCGGGTATGGAGATTAACGGATATCCCTGTGAGTTGAAGCGCTGCTCAACTTCTCCGTTTGAGGAGATACCGACGATTTGCGCTCCGGCTTCTTCGGCCATGTGAAGTGAGCTCAGCGTTTCTTCCGTATTCCCGGAGTAACTGCTAATTACAACCAGCGAATGCTCTCCCACAAATCCGGGTAACGTGTAATTCCGGTTGACGATCATTGGTACCGATAATTCACCGGCGGCGTAGGTTGCGATTAAATCACCACCGATTGCAGACCCTCCCATACCACAAAACACAATATTCTGAATCCGTTCAGAATCTATGGAAGAGGTATCCGGGAGCGATATTTCAGCGGCGTCCTGAATCTGATCGCCGAATCCGGCCACCGCCTCCCACATGTTTTGTGGATCAAGTTGCTCTCTGTTGTTCTCTATCTCTGCAAAATCCATCAAATCTCCTCTCAACAAGCGAATTTTTAGACCTGTTGCGTATTACAAAATTACTTATTCGCTTTTTGGTTAGATGATATTCTAAATATTGATCTGCTCCGGCAAATGTTCCTGGATGAATTGCCGGAGATACCGTTCGATATCTGCCTCCGTGCCGAAGTCCAGTACCGTCTCCGCGAGATGCCGACATTTTTCGAATTCCAGCCCCCGGACAATCTCCTTGATCTTTGGCAACACAACAGGCGAGACGGAAAGTTCGTCCAGCCCCATACCGATGAGCAAAGGAATTACCAGCGGATCTGCAGCCATCTCACCACACATGCCGACCCAAATATCGTGAGAATGGCCGGCTTCCAATGTCATCTTTATGAGTTTCAGGACACTTGGATGCAAACTTTTGTACAGGAACGAGACCCGGTCGTTGCCCCGGTCAACCGCAAGCGCATACTGGATCAAATCGTTCGTTCCGATACTGAAAAAATCCAGTTCCTCAGCCAGAGCATCGGCAATCAGCGCCGCAGACGGAATTTCGATTAAGGCTCCCAGATCGATATCCGGGTTATAATCCACTCCGGCGGCATTCAGTTCTTCATGGACTTCATTTATGTACTCTTTCACCTTAATAATCTCTTCCAGCGCCGAAATCATGGGAAACATCAGTTTGATGTTACCATACGCCCCTGCCCTGTAAATAGCCCGCAGTTGTGTTTTAAACAGCCCTGGATTATCCAGGCAGATCCGAATAGCACGGTATCCCAAAAATGGATTCGATTCCTTGAGACCTTCCATTTCCATGGAAGCGGAAATCTTGTCTCCTCCGAGATCAAAGCTCCGGAAGATCACGGGATCAGGTGCCACTTCTTCGGCGATCTGTCTGTATTCCTTGAACTGTTCTTCTTCGGTGGGAAACGTATTTTTCACTAGGTAGAGATACTCGGTACGATACAGACCGATGCCCTCTGAACCTGCCTTCAGCACATTTTCCAATTCGCCGGGTAGTCCGATATTTGAGGAAAGGATGATCCGGTAGCCATCGCTGGTTTCTGCAGGCAGGTCTTTCCTGGTGTAAAGATTCTCCTCAAATTCTTTGATATGTTCGAGCTCGCCACGGAATTGCTCGGTCGTCTCCTGATCCGGATTAATAAAGACTGTTCCGTGATACCCATCTGCAATAACCGTGTCGTCTTTCCCGATTTTATCGACGATATTCTCGACGCCGACCACAGCTGGAATCTGCATCGCCCGGGCAAGGATAGAAAGATGAGAGGTCCTCCCACCGGACTCAGAGACCAACCCAATCACCTTGGACTTATCCAGCATAATCATATCGCTGGGATTCATTTCCCGGGTGACGAGTATCGCCGGTTTATCCACGTTTTCCAACAGTCCACCGTCCCGGGTCATTAAATGTCTCAGAACCCGTTGTTTTACGTCGTAAATATCGCTGGCCCGGTCGCGGATATATACGTTATCCGCCAGTTCTAACTGTTCACGATAGGCGGTGAGTACCTGCTGAAATGCATACTCAGCGTTTTCCAGGCGTTCTTTTATTCTATCCTTTACCTCCCGGATAACCGATTCGTCATTCAGAGACATGATCTGTGCCTCGACGAGTTCGGCGTAATTCTCGCCGATTCGATTTGATATCATCTGTTGGATGGACTGAAGATCCCGGTGTGTTCTCCGCAAAGCCGTGTCCAGGCGATTGTATTCATTTGGCACATCTTCCGGTTCGATGTTTCGCTCGGTCACAACGATCCGCTCACGGGTAAACTTCACGACCGGCCCGATGGCAATACCTGGCGACGCGTTAATACCGTTATATCGCTGTTGCTCAGTCATGGATATTTATTCCGTTCCAAAATGGTTTTCCGCTAGTTCCAGGATTTGCTGCACCGCATCTTCAGCGTCCTCCCCTTCTGCTTCAACCTTCACCGTACTCCCGTTTTCGGCGGCTAACACCAGCACGCCCAATATGGATTTGGCGTTTACCTTGGTCTCATCTTTAATCAGGAAAATTTGTGAATTAAACTTACTCGTGAGCGAAACAAGGGCAGCTGCCGGTCTGGCGTGGAGGCCAAATTCATTTTTAATCACCATTTCCCCGGTTTTTTTCATGCTTTGCGATCCGAAAGCTGATCAGTCAAATAGCGTAAGTGCGCTACGTCGCCTTCCAAAAAACTGAGGAGTTCCTCCGCCTCGCTGATCTTTTCCTGAATAAATTCTTTGGTGGTCTCCAAGATACCTACTTCGGTAAAAATTTCTTTTAACCTGGCAATATCCTCATCGGAATGGGAGTTCATATCCAGGATATTTCGAATCTGATCACGTGTCGCCTGGTCCGCAAGTTCGAGCGCTTTCAATAAAATATAAGTCTTTTTTTGCTCCGTCAGATCGCTCCCGAGGCTTTTTCCCATTACATCCACCGTAGATGTCAATTCAAGTAGATCATCCTGCACCTGAAATGCTTCACCCAGCAGGAATCCGAATGTTCCCAATTTCTCTTGTTCGTCCTCCGTTACTCCCGCAACGATTCCACCCATAGTACAACAAATCGAAATCAGTCGGGCCGTTTTTTTTCCGATCATCATCATATAGTCATCGATGGTCACATCCGTTCGTTCCTCGAATTCCTTGTCATAAGCCTGGCCCTCACACACTTCGATAACGCCATCTGTGAAAACCCGAAGCAGCTGGGTATGATTTTGCGCCTCCGTATTCAACAGCACCCGATAGGCCAGCGCGAGCAATCCATCGCCGGACAAAATTGCAGTGCTGACATCCCATTTTTGGTGAACCGTCGGACGACCGCGTCGCTGGTCATCCCTGTCCATGATATCGTCGTGTACCAGGGTAAAATTGTGAAGGATCTCCAATGATGTGCCGACATCCAACGCGGTATTGATATCGCCACCGTAAGCATCGGCCACCAGCATTAACAACACAGGCCGTATTCGTTTACCTCCGGACTCCAAGACGTACTGCATCGGCTCGTACAGCGATTCCGGCATGGCATAAGACCGGGCAATTTCGATCAGTCGGGTATTCACCCGTTCGCGAAAACCCTGTACCAGTTCCATGGACTGCATTTGCGTTGTATCTGATCCCATACGCTTTTGTTATGGATTAGAATTTTTGTCCCGTATTAATCACATCGCATACAACTATAATTGCGACAGATTCGCCGGCGTTAATATTCCACCTTGAGTTCGCCAAAGTCCTGGAGTTTTTTAATTACCAGATCCCTGATTTCCTCAAGTCGCTCACTGGTTTTTGCTTCAAACCGGCATACTATCACCGGCTGGGTATTGGATGAACGGACCAACCCCCAACCATCACCAAATTTAATACGGATACCATCAACATCAATGTGATCATACCGTTTGGCGAAATACTCTTGTGCCTTCTGGGCGATTTCAAACTTTTCAGCATCACTGGGACATTCCATCCGGATTTCCGGCGTACTTTCGAAGTGCGGCAGATCCGCCATATGTTCAGAAATGCTGCGCTCACTCCGGCTCAGCGTCTGGAGTACTCTGGCAGATACGTAAATGGCATCATCATATCCATAATATTCGTCAGCAAAGAAGAGGTGGCCGCTCATTTCCCCTCCGAATGGCGCTGCGGTTTCTTTCATCTTCTGCTTAATCAGCGAATGACCCGTTTTCCACATCACCGGTTTGCCGCCCTTGTCGGCGATAGCTTGTTCCAACGCCTGCGAGCACTTGACGTCAAAGATAATTTCATCGTTATTCGTAACCACTTCGTCGAGAAAAAGCGTCATAAGATAATCCGCCCATACGATATTGCCCTGATCATCAATAATACCAACACGGTCGGCGTCTCCATCGTACGCGATACCGATGTCATAATCACCTTCCTGCACCGTTTTAATCAGTGCCGTCAAATTCTTTTTCACCGTGGGGTCCGGATGGTGATTCGGGAATGTAGGATCCACGTCGCAGAATAGTTCAGTGACCTCCACATTTTCCATCTTCTCAAATATTTCGGGAGCCGCCAGCGCGCCGGCTGCATTTCCACAGTCCAGGGCGATTTTCATCGGCTTTTCGATGGCAATTTTGCCCAGGACCATAGCGATATAATCATCCAGGATTTCCTGCTCAGTCAGCTCACCTGTACCGGTTTCATAATCCTCCGATTCAATGAACTTCAGGATCTGTTGAATCTGTTCCCCATAGACGGCACCACCGCTAAGCGTCATCTTGAAACCGTTATATTCAGGCGGATTATGGCTGCCGGTGACCTGCACGGCTCCGTCTATGGGAAGATGGTGCATGGAATAATAGTTCGCCGGCGTCGGCAGTATACCGATATCGATAACATCTACTCCTGTGCTCGTCACGCCATCGGCAAATTTGGATTTCAGGTGCGGAGAAGTATCCCGGACGTCACCACTCAATGCAATTATCTGTGCACCGCCACGTTTGGCCAACGTCCCAAAGCCCTTACCCAACTTCACAACCACATCATCTGTAAAATCTTCAGCCACTTTGCCCCGTATATCATATTCGCGAAAAATAAATGAATTCATGTCATCCCTTCCTTTGCCCTATACTGTCAATTTTCCCATTATCACAGATCGATTTGCGCCTGTCACACCCGGCATATTCGCCGGAATTTCCCGAATAAATGCCTTCGCAAACACAGCGAATCCAATTGCTTCCTTGGCCTCCGCCGGTACGCCGAAATTTTTAGTCGATACAATGTTTGCATTTGAAAAATGAGATGCAAGGCTTTGCATAAAAAATTGGTTTTTTATCCCGCCGCCGGAGACAATAATCCGGTCGACTTCCTCCGGGTTTTCCCAATACTGTTGGACGTTGGATGCGACAGCAGCAATTGTCCACTCCGATCCCGTTGCCAGCAGCCTGGGTTGTTCCCGGGATGATGTTGTTCGGGTGAGGGAAAAGTGCTCCCGGACATATTTGTCGGAATAGCGCTCCCGGCCGGTGGACTTCGGCGGCTCCGCTTGTATAAAATCATCTTCCATGAGATGCGACAGTAGTTCCGCATCAACCTGGCCCTGTAATGCCAATGTTCCGGCATCATCATAATGGGTACTACCATTACTCAGGATTTCCATCAGCGTATCGATAACCATATTTCCGGGCCCCGTATCCCAGCCGCGGACATCTTCTTGTTCAATACCTTGCCACAGGCAAGTTATATTCGCTATGCCTCCGAGATTCAATACCAGCGACTTCCCCGGTAAATTCCGGTATAGCAGCCAGTCCAGAAACGGGATGAGCGGCGCGCCGGTCCCACCGACGGCAATATCGTGTTCTCTGAAGTTGCTCACCACCGGGATACCGGTCTGTTTTGCTAACACTGCCGACTCTCCCAGTTGAAGGGTTGAGCGGCCCGAGTCATGCCAGAGGGTTTGCCCGTGGGAGCCAAGGCAGTTGATCAACTCGGCCGCGATACCGTTTTCTTCCAGGAAACGATTCACCAATTCCGCCCATTGGTAGCCCAACTGAAAATTCAAATCGCTAAGATCCCGGGCGGCTCCACGGGTACCCTCCATTATTCTATTACGAAACTCATTCGAATAATGGTACGTCTCAAATTTTTCGAGTTTGAAATCGTTCAGGTCATCAGAGTTCCACTTTACAAGCGCAATATCGAGGCCGTCGAGCGAGGTCCCGGACATAAGCCCCAAAATCCGGGGCGGTTTTTGCTCTAATCTTCTTTGGGAACTTTTCATGACTCCATCGCCGAATGGATTGCATCTCTCAACATCCCTTGTGCCTCCTCTAGCAGTATTTGGGACTTTTCATAGCCAACACCAACCAGTGCCATTAAAATTGCGTTTTTCACCCGGTATTCGGCGTTCTCGAGCAATCGTGCTGCTTCGCTCCGGGATACATCTGTCACTTCCATCACTATGCGTTGTGCGCGATCGATAAGTTTGTTGTTCACGGCAGTCAGATCTACCATGAGATTGCCATACACTTTGCCCAGCCGAATCATAGTCGTAGTCGTTATCATATTCAGCACTAATTTGGTTGCCGTACCGGCCTTCATCCTGGTGGAACCGGTGACAACTTCAGGTCCCACAACAGGGTTAATCACCACATCTGTCTTTACCTCGAGTTCCTCAGCGGGGATACAGATAACCGCGATTGTCGGGATCTCCTGAGATCCGGCGTGTTTCAGTGCACCTATGACAAACGGCGTACGTCCGCTTGTTGCAATACCGCACACAACATCGTTGGAGGTTACACCATGCGAATCCAGCGCATCCGCGCCATCTTGCTCGTTGTCCTCGGCACCCTCGATACTTCGGACCAATGCATCCGCACCGCCGGCAATAATCCCCTGCACCTGCTCCGGATCACTCCGGAATGTGGGCGGACATTCTGCCGCGTCCAGGACACCCAACCTGCCGCTGGTTCCGGCGCCAACATAAAATAACCGCCCTCCGTTCCGCAATCGTTTCGTTACGATTTCGACTGCCCTGGTAATCTCGGGAATGACCTTTTCAACAGCCTCAGGAACGCCCTTATCCTCTTCGTTAATTTGCCGGAGTATTTCTTCCGTCGATAACGTATCAATGTTATGTGTTCGGGGATTGCTTTGCTCCGTGACCAGATTTCTTGAACTGTCCATTCTATTTTTAATATCCGGTTTCTGCTCAAATTAACGGATTAGAACTTAGACTTGTCCTTATAAAATTACAACCGAAAACGCCGAATGGCAGGGCTCAGAGCGGTAATGAAAAATTCGTGAGCCACGGGAGGTAAATCTCTGTCTTCCCGGACTTAATTCTGGATTTTTGGTATCAGTCAACCAGAAATATCAATGGATAATTCAGGGCGATCCTGTTGATTTTTGATGCCTTTGGTGATATTATACTCTGCAATATAGAGGAGATATTATGATGCTCGAAATAGTGCTGGCTGTGATTGGGTTAATTCTTTCCGCGTTTTTCTCCGGAGCCGAGATCGCCTACGTCTCAGCCAACCCCATGCAAGTCGAAGTCTGGAAACGGCAGGATTTGCCTGGAGCCCGGGAGGCCAGCAAGCTATTGAACGAGCCCTCATCCTTTCTAAACATTACCCTGATAGGAACAAATATCGCCAATATCATGGCGACCTCGTTTGCCACTATCGTCCTCATCGAATATTTTAACGAAATTACCGTTATTGCTCTCACAGCTCTTGTTATACTCACCTTTGGGGAAATCTTACCCAAAACGATCTTTCGCGAGCGTGCCAACGTGCTGACACTGAAAATTACGCCGTTGCTCAGGGGACTCCGATACCCGCTATATCCATTCCTGGTGATCGCCGGCTGGTACAGCCGGTTGCTAACCAAGTGGACAAGCGCTGAAGAAAAGATTTCTGATGCCTTTTCGAAGGATGATCTCCGACTGCTGTTTACCCGGGTTGGTTCGGAGGATGTCATCGACAAGCACGAAAAACGGTTCATCACCAAGTTGTTTTCATTTGGAAATCAAACGGCCAGAGATGCCATGACCCCGCGGACCGACATCTCCGCCATCGATAAAAACCGCACGATTCAGGAGGCCAAAGAAGTCTTCCTGGAATCCGGGCATTCTAAATTACCGGTATATGAAGATACCATAGACAAAATCGTCGGCGTCATCTTCCTCTACGATATGTTCGAGGAACATGAGACGATCCAGGAAGTCATCAAGGACGCCACCTTTGTGCCGGAGTCGAAAAATATCGGTGAAATGCTCCGGGAGTTTCAGGAGAATAAAAACAGTATCGGGATTGTCATTGACGAGTATGGCGGCACGGCCGGGCTAATCACGGTGGAAGATATCGTGGAAGAACTCTTCGGTGAATTTGAGGATGAGTTCGACTTTGATGAAATGACCGTAAAGAAAATCGACAACGGCTTTGTGATTAGCGGGCGGGCTGAAATCGACTACCTGAACGAAACTCTCCACCTGGACCTGCCGGATGGTGAATACGAAACCATCAGCGGCTATCTGGAGGACCGGTTGGGGCGCATCCCGAGCTCTGGTGAAGAGATTGCTCTCGGCGCCCAAAAATTTATTATCACCAAGGCCACGCAGAAAAAGATCGAGCAGGTTAAACTCATACTGGACAACAACTCAGGCTCTTCCATGGGATCATTCAACACCGGGTTTCCATCGTGAGTCCTAAATAGCCGCCTTTGAATGAAATTCAAAGGATAGTAATTCACCTTATTAAATCTCAATATTTTCCCTGGCTTCTACCTGTTTTCCAATAAAAAGAATCACAGCAATGAGGCTCGCTAATCCCAGGCCAAAGAACAGCGGCCAGTTCCAGTGAAGTCCAGCCGGTAAATAACCAAACAGTATCGCAATGATTCCCACTGTCACGGCATACGGAATCTGAGTCCGCACATGATCGATATGATCGGAGCCCGAGGCCATACTGGAGAGGATGGTTGTATCTGATATCGGCGAGCAGTGATCACCAAAGACTGATCCGGAAAGTACCGCCGCAAAGGTCGCAAGAAAACTCTGGGCGTCGACCGTCGTTTCAATCCCCTCAGCCCTGAGCAGTTCTGCCATCAATGGGATTACAATCGGAATCAGGATCGCCATCGTTCCCCACGAGGTCCCGGTGGCAAAGCTGACAATGGCAGCAGTGATAAACGTCAACACCGGAATCAATTCCGGCCGGAGGAGCCCTTCGGTCATCTCGATGATATATTCCGCGGTTTGAATTTCCCCGCATATCCTGCTGAGTGCCCACGCCAGAATCAGTACCGCAACCGCAAGAATCATAGCCTTTGCTCCGCCTAACCAAGCCTCGATACTTTCGGAGATGGACATTATTCGCTGTCCGACTGAAAGTAGCATCGCGACAAAAGAGCCCCCGAATGAAGCCCAAATCAAGACCTGAAAAGAGTCCGCTTCACCGATAATCTCCCACAGTCTTACCGACATTGTCCCATCCATCGATTGCAGTCCGCTATAAAATAGCCCTGCAATCATGATGAAAATGACTGCCCCGATAGGAATAATCGCATTATACCAGCGATACGGAATGCCCGCCGGAATTTCCAGTTCGGACGTATCGGCAAGGGGAGTGGCCCCGTCGCTCAGGACGGCTCCTGTATGAATACTCCGTCGTTCAGCCTTGTACATCGGCCCGAAATCACGCCTGGTATATGCCACCAGAAAGACAAATACCAGCGCAAACAGACTATAAAATCGGTACTGAATCGTCTGAATAAATACGAAATAAATATTTTCCTGGATTCCGACGCTGGCGAATGCTTCCTGCATCAAACCGATTTCGAAGCCTACCCAGGTGCTGATGATAGCAATAGACGTGACCGGCGCGGCCGTGGAATCCACGATATATGCCAGTTTCTCCCGGGAAATTCGGAGTTTATCGGTGAGCACCCGCATGGTATTCCCGACCAGTAGAGTGTTTGCATAGTCATCGAAAAAAATGAGCAAACCCATCGCCATGGTGGAGAGCTGGCCACTGCGATTTCCGGAGGCCAATTTAGATATTTTGTCAACGATACCCTGCATTCCCCCATTCTTGGCGAGGACACCAACCATCCCTCCAAATGCCAAAGTGAACAGGATTATTGACGCGTGGGATGGCTCAGTCAAGGAGTCGACTAAATAGGTATCCAGCAGTCGCAGCAACCCGTCAAGAAGGGAGTAATCATAGACGAAGATCGCCCCAAGCCAAATTCCCGCAAATAAAGAGAGCAGAATTTGCCTGGTCAACAATGCCATCAGGATTGCCAGCAATGGTGGCAGCAGGCTGAGCACACCGGGCAGGACAGTAACTGATTGGGAATATCGGACATTATTCACGGTCCAATAAATTGTTTGCGAGCCGGTTTTAGTCAATTGTATCCCGCTAAGGGTATACTCATTATTGACTAAAATGGGGAACGACAATTCATCCGGTGTTTCAATCTGGTCTCCTGTAATCTTTAGTGCTGCGGTATCAGGCAAGTCAGAGAACGTCATTGAGAATTCGACATCTTTGAGAATAACCGGCGGTAATTCAAGGTTCTGCGCTCTACATTGCTTTCCTGCTCCGAAAAGCAGCAGGGCCACTATCAATATGGAAAGGACTTTTTTCAATTATGGTGGTTGGATTTTAATTCCAAACGAATCGGAAAATATGTTAGAGAAGTCCTCTGATAAAGTAAAGTGGTACTTGCTATCGCCGGGATTGCAGCCGGGAATCCCATGCAAAGTTTCGTTGTCTTTCAAAGGTGGGAATTGTAGTTTTCCGGGATGAAACTCCTGGACAAATACCTGTTACGCAAGTTTATTGCGCTATTCCTCTATTCGATGATCGCCTTTCTGACTATCTTTTTGATTGTTGATGTGGTTGAGAACGTTGATAAGTTCATCGATGCCGGCCTGAACCGTTCGCAGATTTTAACGTATTATGTACTCAACGTCCCGTTTTTCATCAGCACTGCACTGCCGATGTCGATGCTGATAGCCAGTATTTTTAGTATTGGGACCCTGTCCAGAAACAACGAACTCACGGCAATGAAAGCCTCAGGCGTAAGCCTGTATCGAATTACGGCCCCCCTTCTGATTTTTGCATTTTTCATGAGTTGTGGCTCGTTTGTCTTCGATGATCAGGTGAAGGTACATACGGACCGAAAACTGGAAGAGTACAAAGACCAGTATATTAATAAGCGGCCGCCGAAACAGAATTTGCAGCGTAACGATATATTTATTCAGGATACCCCGGAACGCAACCTGGTTATTGACCGATTCAATGGCAACAGTATGGTGGGGAATCAAACCTCTATTCAGTATCTGGAATCGGGGCGAATTACCAAACGCATTGATGCCGAAAAAATATTTTATATCGATTCGTCGTCGAGCTGGTTCGTGACGGATTACGTTGTCCGCACGTTTACAAAGCAGAATTCTGAACGAGTAGTGGAATCGAGCCCCGGGACGTTGAATGTCGCGCTTCAGGTCAAACCACAGGAGATCTTAAAGGAAGCCCTTGATCCGGCAAAGATGGATTACGGTGAGCTGTCTGAATTTATCGAACAGTTGCGTTCCCTGGGTATCGATCCACGGAAATGGGAAGTCAACCTATACTATAAAATTGCTTTTGCGTTTACCAATTTTGTCGTTGTCCTCTTTGGCTTACCGCTGGTTGCGACCCAGCGGAAGGGAGGGTTGGCGTTCGGCGCAGGGCTGAGCCTGTTTATCATTTTTACGTATTATGCGATTATCAAGGTGGGGCAGGTAATGGGATTTCAGGGATTACTGCCACCAATGCTCTCTGTCTGGATGGGCAATATCATTTTTATTATCGGCGGGATTATTCTGTTAATTCGAACCCCGAAATAAACAGCAAAGTACTAGTCAGGTAGTATTCTGTACGTCATCCCAAGGGAAAAGGTCATCCCCTTCAGTGTATGAATCCACATCCCCCGTTCGAAGGATAAACCGAGGTTCAGTTCCAGCAATTCGGTCTCAAAACCGAGACCTAATCCCCATTGGGTAAAACTGCTGCCGTCCCAGGCGATCCCGGTCCTGATTGGGAGCCACGGTTTTCTCCGCCATTCCAGGGCGGTACTCCAAACCCAACGATTCCGGGCAAAGAATCGATCTTCGAACCCTGTGCGGAAATCCATCATCACTTTCAGGTAATAGTCCGGAAGGGCATACGAGCCGCCGAAGCGAAACATTGTCGGATATTTTACGGTGAACTGTTCGGTGCCTTCCATGACAGAGACACTATCAATCACCAGGTCACTCATATCTTTCCGATAAAGCGATTCACCGTTCAGACTATCCAGTCCATAAAAATGATTGGTGGTCCGGGCGATCTCGTCGATGGGGAGCAATTGACTCAGCGTTCCTGAAACAAATCGGGCGGTCGGTGTCGCTTTTCCCCACTTCATCTTGCCACCGAGGTTATTAATCGCCATGCCGAACTGCCAGTCCTCCCGCTCCCGCGTTGTTACCCCAATATCCACAGCAACACCATTACCACCAACGGCCTCCTGCTCCTGATAATGCATCACTCCGGTAATTGCCTCCGGAGTGGTATACAAAGCCCCCTCCTGATAAGTCATTCCGCTATAATACAGACCATTCAGATATTTTAACGAAATTCCCAGAGAAAACGCCTGAAACGGCATCCCGAACGAGAAAGAATGCATCCCCAGGGCCAGCGTTTCCTGTGAAAAATCGAATACCAGGGAATCGTTCTCCGTATTCCCGGTGAAGAGAAATTTAAAGAGATCTTTGGGGATGCTGATGTCGTTGAGTACGATTAGATCGGAGGTAAATGCCCAGTTCGTTACTGAGAAAGAGATCCCCGGGACGGAGGTATGCATATCCATTGTCCAGCGCCATCCATCGCTGGAAATAGATTCCAGCAAATCTGTTTTACGATTCTCGTTTTCCAGATTCGCACCACTGAATCTGTTGTATTGTGCTATGGAGAAGGCGTTGTTATGGGCGGCGCCGTTAATATTTACCAGTGACCAGGAAAAGGGACGCTCTTCAGGGAACCCCAGATTTGCCGGATTCCATCCCACGGCATCCACTCCCCGGCTATGCGTCGTGTACGTGCCTGCCAGGCTGGTCACTACGGCGTTTTGACGTGCCTGCCCCGCCAGCAAGACCGGAAACAACACTCCTCCAAATACTATGAGTATGATTCGACGCATCATTCCTCTTGGGAAGGTTCGCCAATCTGGATGAGAAAAGTCACCCGCGAGTTAAATTCCAGGTAATCTGCCGGTCGAACGGAGATCGGCTCCGGCGTAGGATAGAATTCAATCAACGGTTTGATATAATAGATTTTATCGCTAGTCAAAATATTGACCTTTGTGGTATCGGCAGCCCGGAAAATCATGGTTGTGTCCGACGTCACCCCGCTCTCGACCACATAGTTATAATCGACACTGTCCCCAGGTTCGGGGTCAGAAAATCGCGAGATGGCCGGCAAGGTTACGGTAAACAACGTATCAATGTAGCTGAATGCTTTGCTGCTGTTGTTAATATACAGGGAATCATTTCTCACCTGGAAGGTTGAATCGGACTGGTTATCATCTCCCAGCAACGGGAACAACCCCTTATCTGAGACCAACAGCGACATCGCCCCCTGAAAACCCAGATGATTTGTTATCGTGGTACGGAGTTCGATGGCCTGTAGTGTCTCTCTCAGCTGGTCTCTGGTATCAGGTTGCAGCGTGTCTATTCTGGTGCTGTCCACGGGAATAAATCGCATGGTATCCTTAATTGAGACAAAGAATGGTGCTTCCATAGCGAAATTTCCCCACAGTGAATCGCCTGGCATGAGTGTGGCTTCCCCATTCATAGTAGCATTGGCCGTCACACTTATACTATCCGGAACATCATTGACCAAATCCTGGATTGCCAGGTTGGTCTGGCGTTCTGTGATAAAAACGCCGCCATGAAATACACGAACGACCGAGTCCGCCCCGAAGATAATCTCGGTACCGGCAAAGTCAGCCGAACCTGTTGGTGTATTGGAGGGTGTGGCCAGCGGAATATCTCTCACATCCAATTCCCGGAGCCCAGCTTCCGCGCTGTGGCCGGTAAAATTGATATTAAGCAGTACCGTATCAATCGGGATCTGGTCATAGAAATTGGTGATAAGCCGTACCTTCTGAAACCCCAGTCCGGAGAATCCTTCCGGGATTTTATCAATAGTCTGCTTGATCGGTGGAAAACTCTTGTAAATTGCGGCTACCATCCGGTCGAACTGCATCGGTTCCACTTCGACCTGGCCGGTAATTGTCTCTTCTATGGGAAATTTTAGCGTCACCTGCTCACCAACGCTGGACTGCGGTTGGTCCGAACCGATTTGATGCATCCGGACAATCACTTCCATGGAATCAAGAAAGCGGTTTCGCTGTTCCGCCCGGATGGTGTCACGACTCAGCGAAAACGGGTATTGTTCCTGAGCGGCAAGTCCGCTCGGGACCATTTGGTTCCCTGCAGGATCATACGTTCCCGCTAAAAGTGTATCATACAAAGTCACTGGTGTTTGTGGTGGATGATTAGGCTGGTAAATATTTTTAAACTCCAGTTCCATATTAAAGTCGGCGGGCACATAATTCATCCAGTTCCGGAGCGACATGGCATTGGAATCATGTTCGACCGGCGTACCGAGAAAATTATGCAACACCCCTCTTCTGAGACGCACACCGGGGTTCTGAAAGGGGAAATTCAGCGTATCAGTATAAGTGGTGTCTTTGGTTACACCGGTCACGTTTCGGATATTGGTGATATTTATACTCGGCTGTACAGTAATAGACGGGGAACTCCTGAGTACCTCATTGGTCACCGATTCATTCGTGAGGTAGATATGAACTCGAAGGACGTCCGTCATTTCTTTCCCGGAGAGGTCCATCACGACATTCGTAACTGTATACGGAGGTGTGCTGTTCAGCGACTGTTGAATCATTGTACCGTCGAGGCGTGAAAGCGTGATCTGAACGGTATCCAACGTAAGCGGTGTTTGGTTATCTATCTCAAAGGTAATCTCCCCTTCATCGACAGTATACCGGGTAATTGTTTTAAAAAACGGGACGTCCGGGGGTAAAGCGATATTCAGGGTATCTGTCTCATCGGCGAGCTGTGTCGCAGGAAAAAACCGGAGCGTGTCTCCTTCCTCGAGATCGGACATTGCATCCGGGGTCTGATCTATCTCGGATAAATTCTGAGTAACACCCAGATTACCCGAAGGTACATCCAGCGCCGGAACAGTGATGGGTGGACCGGCATCAAATTGTAGATCCTGACTGGAAATCCCAACACTTTCCATGGTATCGCTGAAGACAAATGTGAGATGTCCGAGGGAGGTATCGGTAACCGTAATTGTACTGTCATTCTGCAGATCCGTCAGGTCGTAGATCTTCTCCAACAGCGGAAAATTGAGCGGGGTTTGCCATGCTGGTAATTCGGGTGCAACCGGCTTCTTAAAACAGCCGGTAAAAAACAGAACAATGCCCACTATTAGAATGGGAAAAAGACGTGCTTTCACACAGGCTCCCGCTCAAGACTGATGTCAGGTTAGATTGGGTTAATTCCAGACCTATGTATAATAACTAAAGATCCGCCGAAAAAACAGCGTGAAAAAGCCTGTAGGTTCCAGAAATCATGTCCCCATTTGCCAGGATGCCAGATATTTTTCCTGCTCTTCCGTCAGGGTATCAATGTTGATATCCATTGCCGCAAGCTTCAGTCTGGCCACGTCTTTGTCAATCTGCTCCGGAACGGAATAGACTTTGGCTTCCATATCAGTCTGCTGGATAGCGTGCTCACTGGTCAGCGCCTGCACGGCGAAACTCATATCCATAACGCTGGCCGGATGACCTTCTGCCGCAGCAAGATTAATCAGGCGACCGTCGCCGAGTACATAAATCGACCGGCCGTCATCCATAATATATTCATCCACGTATTCGCGGACATCCTTCCGCACGGAGGAGGCGGATTCCTTCAGCGCATCCAGATCAATTTCCACATTGAAATGACCGGAATTCGCCACTATTGCGCCGTCCTTCATCAGATGGAAGTGCTCTTCAGCCACCACGTGAATATCGCCGGTCACAGTACAGAAAACGTCACCGATTTTAGCTGCATCATTCATTGGCATGACCATGTAGCCATCCATGGCAGCCTCAAGTGCCCGCAGGGGATCGACTTCAGTCACGATGATGTTGGCGCCCATACCCTTGGCGCGCATGGCAAGTCCACGGCCGCACCAGCCGTAACCGGCTACAACGAAATTTTTTCCAGCCAACAGGATATCTGTCGCACGGATAATTCCATCAATGGTCGACTGGCCAGTTCCGTACCTGTTATCGAACAAATGCTTCGTGTCCGCATCGTTGACTGCAATTACCGGAAATTTCAGCGCACCGTCTTTCGCCATAGCACGGAGCCGAATAACGCCCGTGGTCGTTTCTTCCATACTACACACAATCTGATCGGTCATTTCCGGATGATCGGAATGAATGGTCGAAACCAAATCGGCGCCGTCATCCATGGTTATCACCGGATCGTTGGCAATGGCGGCTTCAATATGTTCATAGTAGGTATCGTTATCTTCTCCCTTAATTGCATAAACGCGAATGCCGTAATCCTCCACCAGCGACGCCGCGACATCATCCTGCGTGGAGAGCGGATTCGACGCGCATAACACGAGATCGGCGCCACCCGCTTTCAGTGTTCGCATCAGGTTCGCCGTTTCTGCCGTCACGTGCAGGCAGGCTGACATCTTCTTCCCTTCAAGTGGTTTTTCCTTCTCAAAGCGTTCCCGGATAGAGGCCAGCACAGGCATCTGTTCCGACGCCCATTCAATCCGTTTTTTTCCTTCGGTTGCTAAATTTTTATCTTTGATATCGTGGTTCACTCTGATCTCCTTTACAGTAATTGTGCAAGTTCCTCTGCCTTGTCCGTTTTCTCCCAGGGAAATTCATCCCGGCCGAAATGCCCGTAGGCGGCCGTTTTTCGGTAAATCGGACGTAACAGATTTAAATGGGTAATTATATCGTGCGGCTTGAGCGGAAAATGTTCATGGACGGCTTCAGTCAGTTGTGCATTATCTACTTTCCCGGTGCCGTGAGTGTCAATCAGCACCGAGACCGGGTCCGCGACGCCGATTGCATAGGCCAGTTGCACGGTACAGCGATCGGCTAATCCAGCGGCGACAATATTTTTTGCCACGTACCGGGAAGCATAGGCGGCAGACCTATCGACTTTTGACGGGTCTTTTCCAGAAAAAGCTCCGCCGCCATGCGGTGCTGAACCACCATAGGTATCAACGATAATTTTTCGGCCGGTTAATCCGGCATCGCCCATGGGGCCACCAATGACAAACCGACCGGTGGGGTTGATGTGGGTCACCAGTTTATCATAGTCAGTCAGGTTCTCAGGAAGCACCGGTTTAATCACATGCTTTAGCAAATCTTTCTTGATCTGGTCAAGTCCCACCGCCTCATCATGCTGGGTGGAAAGAACAACTGTATCCACAGAGATCGGTTTGTGCGAATTTCCATCGTATCGGACGGATACCTGGGATTTGCCATCAGGTCTGAGATATGGCAGAGTTCCCTCATGTCGCACCACGGATAACTGCTTTGTCAGCTGATGCGCCAGCTGGATCGGGAGTGGCATTAATTCGTCCGTCTCATTGACGGCATATCCAAACATCATACCCTGATCGCCAGCACCCTGTTCTTTGTGAAGCCCCTCGTCTTCATCCACACCCTGAGCAATATCCGGGGATTGCTTCCCGATTGCGGTCAGCACAGAACAGGTCTGATAGTCGAATCCCATCGATGCGTCAATATACCCGATGCGCTTAATTGTGCCGCGAACCAGGTCCGGAATATCCACATAGATATCTGTGGTGATTTCGCCGCCAACCAGAACTAATCCAGTTGAAACAAACGTTTCACAAGCCACGCGGCCCCGGGGATCTTCATCGAGTATAGCGTCTAAAACGCTATCCGAAATCTGATCGGCGATTTTATCGGGATGTCCTTCCGTTACCGACTCTGAAGTAAACAGGTATGACGCCATTGGTGAAAGTACTCCTTGCTTATTAGTTTCGTAAAAAGGTTAAAAGATTAAGGATTTCCGGGTGAGTAATCAACCAAAATCAATTTCAGAATGGTCGCCGACATTCAGATGTTGAACCATACCATGAACCACGGCCGCTTCCCCAATCAAGGAGCCTGCCAGATTACAGCCTGATAATTTTGCCTGAGGACCGACAATGGAGTTACGGATAATTGACGCTTCTACCACAGAATTATCATCAATGGTCGTGTAGGGTCCGATTATACTACCTGATATTTCGCAATTTTCCCCAATATAAACTGGCGGAATAACGGTACACCCTTCTATAGAAATATCATTGTCCATTTTCTCAAGCAGATATCGGTTGGTTTCCAGGAGTGTCCCTTTTTTCCCGCAATCGTACCAGCCGGCGACCTTCGATACCCTGATTTTTTCTCCGTGATCAATCATGACCTGGAGGGCATCTGTCAGTTGGTATTCACCCTTGGTGGTAATGTTTTTTTCCACGATTTCATCAATGGCTGCTTTCAGCTGCCGCTGGCTGGCGATTTTGTAAATGCCGACCAGTGCGAGGTTCGATGGCGGATCGTCCGGCTTTTCTACCAGTCCGGACACATAATCATTTTCCACTTCCACTACACCAAATCGTCTCGGATCTTCCACTTCCGTTACGCCAATAGTGGTTCCGTCGACCTCGAGTATATCGGAAAAATCTGCGTCAAAAATGGTATCACCCAGTAGAATAAGTGCGGGTTCGTCAGAATCTTCAAGTCCCATTCCAACGGCATGTCCCAATCCCTTGCGTTCTTCTTGCCATACGTATTTCGTTGGGAGGTCAAACGTGGAATCAATGTAATCGGATACTTTGTTTCCCTGGTAGCCGATAATGACGGTTAACTCATCGATTCCGTCTTTCTGTAATCCTTCGATGATGTGTCCGATAATGGGTTTGCCTGCAACATTTAACAGGACCTTCGGTAAAGTATGAGTGTGAGGCCGAAGTCGCGTTCCTCTGCCGGCTGCCGGTATAATTGCGCGCATCCTTTAACTCCCCTATGTCTTCAATCGGTTAAAAAGGACTGACTTTAACATTCAGATATTTCTTTGGATTTTTCTTTATATCGATAATAAGTGAGTCTAATGAGACGACCGAATGGCTGAGTTGGCGGTACAATGAGTCATTTTGAACCAGTCGGCCAATACTCGTATTCGGATTATTCATTTTATCAATCAAAACCTGGGTGGAGTCAGATAAAGTACTAACTTTATTTGCGAGAGATTCACTGGTTGCCAAGAGAGTTTTGGCCCGGTCCTCTTCCGTCCCAAGGAAATTCCGAAGGATCCTCGAACTTTCCTCCAGATTTTCCACGGTGGTTTTAATCGCCCTGGCGTTGACCCGCATCAGTGTATCAACCTGCCCGGTGGTCGATGCGACGTTCTCCATCACGGATCGCAGATTTCTCTCGGAATCAGCAGTATCAGCTCCGAGAACCTCTTTTAAACTACGGACAGTCACAAGGAGATCGGATAACAGCGTATCAAAATCGTCCTCGCGATCTTCCAAAACTCCCGCCAAATCCATAATCCCCGGCACGTATTCACCGGTGATCACCTTTCCTTGGGGCAGTGCTCTTCTGGCCCGGCCCGGACTGAGATCGATCTTCTTTCCGCCCATTAATTCAGCATTCACAATTGCCGCACTTGCGTCTTCGCGTACCGAGATATTCTTATTCACACGAACCTTGACCAAGACGGAATCCTGGATAATCTCCAACGACTTGACCCGACCGACATTCACCCCGGATACACTGACAATATCGCTAGCCGTCAACCCACCTACCTGGGCAAATTTCATGGTAAGTTCCTGGGATTTACTGCTAAACAGTGCGCCTCGGCCCCACAAAATAACTGAGATGACTGCCACTACCCCAATGATGACTGTTGCCCCAACCAGGAGCTCCATTTTCCGCTGTTTATCCACTATTCAAAATCCCGGCTAAGATATTCTCGGAGATTTGATTGTTCTTCGAGTTTTTTCATTAACTCCGCCTGGAACTCTTTCGCAGGATTTTCACCATAGAGTTTCAGGAGTTGATTCAGCGCAATTACTTCGCTGATGACTGTAATATTCTTCCCGGGGAAAATCGGCAGTTTTATCAGTGGTATCTCCACACCAAGGATATCGGTAAACTCGTCATCGATCCCGAGATCCTGGTAATTTACATCGTCGTCCCACTCGGTCAGTTCGATTACCACTTCCAGCCGCTTTTGCGCCCGGATACTCCGGATACCAAAAAGCCGGCGGACATCAATAACGCCAACCCCCCGGACTTCCACATGATGCTCAAGCAATTCGTGTCCGCTGCCGATTAGTACTTGTGAGGCCTCTCTGCGCACCTTCACAAGGTCATCCGCGACCAATCGATGCCCCCGCTCTACAAGATCCAGGGCGACCTCGCTCTTGCCAATACCACTTTTGCCAGTAAAAATCACGCCAATACCATAGATATCCACCATGCTACCATGGATATTGGTGGAGGGCGCAAATCTGCTGCTCAGTACCTCATTCGCCTGACTCATAAAGTCCGTGGCGGACAGTGTGGTCTGGAGAATCGGGATGTTGTGTTCTTCGGCAAGGTCGATAACGACATCCGCTGGCTCAAGGCTGTTGGCAAAGATGACGCACGGAACATTCATCCGGAAAAACCGGGAGATCATATTGTGGACGTCCTCGTCCGGCAGCGTAGTCAGAAACGCCATTTCCTTATTGCCAAAGATCTGGATGCGATCCGGGACAAAGAAGTCCCAGTATCCCACCAGTTCCAGGCCGGGGCGGTTCATTTGAGCGGTTGTAATCTCCCGCTTCAGGCTCACATCGCCATTCAGGTGGGTCAGTGAGAGGGTTTCGCCCTGGTTTTCCAGGAATTCTGCGAGTGTGATTTTTTTACTCAATCGTTTCCTTAAGAATGACTGATTATTTTCCCTTTATATTTTTTCAACCGTCGCCGCATTTTATTTACGGCATCATCAATTGCTTTCATGACATCACCCTGTTGAGCGCTGACAGCCAGTGTTTTTCCGGATACGCGTAGTATGACCTCCACCATATAATCGTTGCCTTCCTGATCAAAGACAATCTGACCATCGACAATTCGATCCCAATACTGGGACAGGTTTTCAACTTCCTGTAAAGCATATTCTTTATAATTATCCGATAATTCAAAATGGCGTACGGTCAATTCTAATTGCATCACAGCCTCCTCATTCTTACCGGTTTACGCATATATAGTGAAAGGAATACTCCTACTCCGCTCTCGGGTGTGCCTGTTTATACACCTCCTTCATTTTTCCAACTTTTACATGAGTATAGATTTGAGTGGTCGACAGACTTTCGTGTCCCAGCAGATCCTTGACTGCCCGCAAATCTGCCCCATGGTCAAGCAGGTGTGTCGCGAAGGAATGGCGCAACGTATGGGGCGACACATTGTTCTGTTCGCTCACTTCGGTGAGATATTTCGTAACGCGATTACGAATTTGCCTGTCGGAAATCTGTCGGTTCCGATTGTTCACGAACACCGGCATGGCGTTCGTATATTTACGTATTTTAAATTTTCGTTTCCGCTTATCGAAGTAATGTTCAAGTGTTTCATCCGCAATATCGGAGTACGGGACAATGCGTTCCTTACTCCCTTTACCATGTACCCGAATTGTCTGCTTTCGCCGGTTAATCTGTTCCAGTGAAAGCTGCGCCAGCTCGCTGATTCGCATTCCGGTGCTATAAAACAATTCTAAAATGGCTCTGTCCCTGGCCCCAATGAATACGGACGTATCCGGACTTTCCATAATAGCGGTAATTTCCGTTTCGCCCAGGTATTTTGGCAGCGTTT
The DNA here is from genome assembly GCA_021734025.1 of Candidatus Neomarinimicrobiota bacterium. Classification (NCBI taxonomy): domain Bacteria; kingdom Pseudomonadati; phylum Fidelibacterota; species Fidelibacterota bacterium. The sequence continues at coordinate 33,679 of JAIPJS010000021.1, read as the reverse complement.
TCTTTACCTTTGGCGTACTGATGGTCACCGTCGGATTTTTGTTCACGCGATCTGTTTTGACCGCCCAGCCATACATGGATTTCAGCGCGGCCAGTTTTCGGGCAATAGATTTCCGGCTGATTCCGTCTTCCACCAACTTTCCGAGGAAATGCCTCACGGTGGTTTTATCCACATCGCCTTGTTTCATCTTATCCACACCGAAATATTCCTGGCAAAATTCAAGAAACTGACTGAGGTCTTCCTTGTATGCTCGAATAGTATGGGGGGAGAATCGTTTCTCCTCCAAGGAAGTGAGAAAATCCGTTTTTAGATCCGTTAACAAATTCATGCCTGGAATAGAACGCGTTTGCGCTCCTCCATTAATTCGTGAGCCTTGATAAAATCTTCGGGCAATGGCGCCTCCAGCTCCATCCATTTGCCCGTCCATGGATGGTTAAACCCGATCCTGAATGCGTGCAGCGCCTGGCGATTCAGGATCTCCAGGAGCCGCGCCCCCCACTTCCGATCGGAGACGGCCAGCGACTTTAAACGCTTCGAACGACCGTTATACATTGAATCCCCGATAACCGGGTGTCCCATGCTGGTACAATGCACCCGGATCTGGTGTGTCCGTCCGGTTTCAATCCGAAGTTGGAGCAGGCTTGTAATGTCGTGATCTTCCAGCACTTCATAATGAGTCACCGCCCGCTTCCCCTGGGGTTGGGGCGCAAATTTTTTCCGATCTCTGGGATGCCTCCCGATGGCTTTCCGGATGGTCCCGGTTGACCGCTTCGGTCTACCCCACACCCATGCCCGATATTCTTTCTCCACCACACGATCCTCAAACTGCCGGGATAACCGCCGGTGCGTTTCCTCATCTTTGGCTACCAGTAACACGCCCGAGGTCTCCTTATCCAGGCGATGCACCAACCCTGGGCGGATTTCGCTATCGGTCTCTGCCAGTTTTTCGGTGTGGTGCAGCAATGCGTTCACAAGTGTACCGGTACTATTGCCGACGCCGGGATGCACCACAATATCCGGCTCTTTATTGACGGCAATCATCCTGGCATCTTCATAAATGATATCCAGCGGAATGGGTTCCGGCTCTATTTCCAATGATGGCTTTTCAGGAATGGTAACGCGAATTTCATCGCCTGGGGAAATACTGTAACTCTGCTTCACCGGGTTTTCGTTGACTAAAACCTGATGATCATCAATTAATTGCTGTAGTTGGGACCGGGAGACCTGATGAATTGCACGGGAGAGGTATTTATCGACGCGCTCCCCGTCCTTTCGTTTTGGCGGTACTGTGATATATATGGTCTCTGCTTCCGTGGTATTCTCGATATTGTCCTTCATAAATATAATTTCTCTTATGAAGACAATGTATCAGATAAATCACATATTTTCATTATAATTACCGGAATTCTACCGGTTTCCGCTGCTCACGAACCCTTCAGCGTGACCTGAGCTGAAGCAATTATTGAGTGATAACCACGAAGTTGTGCTGCTACAGCGGAATTATTAAGACAGGGGGGAAAATACAGGATTTATACACTCATTTTAAGAGTTGATCACCGCCGTTCGCGGTTTTTACATGCAACGCAATGGGTAGTATGCGGCACTTCTTCAAGACGTTCTTTTTTGATAGCTTCACCACAGGAGGCGCAATAACCGTACTCACCGCTCTCAATCCGCTCCAGTGCCGCATTCAGATGGGATAGGTATTTATTTTCGCGCGCTAACCAGAGGAATGCTTTCTCCCTTTCCTGGGCATCGGTACCGACATCGGCCATATGATATGCGTAGGTGGAATCGCTGGATCCGGTTGAAGAATCGCTCGTCGCATTCTCTCGAATAGCTTCCAGTTCTTCCTGCAATTTTTTCCTCTTTTTCAGGATAATATCCTTAAAATATTCCAGTTGCTTCTGCTCCATCCCTTATATACTCCTTTGCTCCTGTTAGACTCGCTCAATCGTTACTTGAATTTCATTATCTCCGACAGTAAAGGTTTCCGTATAATCCCCGACAATATTATTAGATGAAAGTTCGTCAGCCAGCACCTCATTTCCAAAGTATTCCGCATGTTCTTCCAATGCTTCTTTCAGATCCCCTGCCGCTTTATAGCCTACCCGGATATGATCTTCAACCTGGTATCCGGCCTCCTTCCGCATATTTTGGACATATCGTACCAGGTCCCGGACCATCCCTTCTTTTTTAAGTACTTCGGTGATCTCTGTATCAATGGCCACAAGATACCCGACGTCTTCAACAACGGCAAGGTCTTCCGGTTCTACCGTCTCCACATCAATCTCCTCAGGCAACAGGGCTACGGACTCCTGGTCCAGTTCCAACGTCACTGAACTGCCGTCCTCCACCTGTTTGGCGACGGCCTCCTGGTCCGTTTTTTCAAGCGCCGCTTTAATCTGTGGTACCAGATTGCCGTATTTTTTTCCGATAGCACTGAAATTTGGTGTGACTTTATACTCCACTAATTCGTCAATTTCTTCCACCACTTCCAGGGACTTAATATTCAGTTCCTGCAATATCTGTTTTTCAAGATTATGGATCGCATCGACCTCATAGCTATACCGCGGCTTAATCTGCATATTCTGCAATGGCTGACGCACCTTAATGTTCGCCTTATTCCGCGCTGCGCGACCAAGGCTGACCACCTTAATTACCGTATCGATTTCCCGGATGAGAACCTCGTCAATCAATGCCTCATCTGCATCAGGAAAAGCCGTCAGATGAATGCTTTCCGATGCATCATTGGCAATATCGGTTACCAGGTTTTGGTACATCTCTTCGGTGAAAAACGGGACAACCGGCGCCAACAATTTCGACAGCGTGACCAACGACTCGTACAGCGTATGATAAGCACTGTATTTATCCGTATCGTTCTCACTGCGCCAGAATCTACGGCGGCTCCGTCGCACGTACCAGTTACTCAAATCATCAATAAACCGCTCCGACTCACGCATAAACATCGCCACGTTGAACTCGGAATAGGCTTTGTGCGCCGTCTGAATTAACTGATGCAGTTTGGCGATTGCCCAGCGATCCAGTTCGGAGCGCTCTTCCACCGGAATAAAATTTTCTTCCGGATGGAATTCGTCGATATTGGCATAGGTCACAAAAAATGAATACGTATTCCAGAGCGTCAGGATACGTTTTCGGATTTCATCGGCAATGCTGTAGCCGAAATTGAGGTTTTGCACGGGATTCTGAGTGGCATAAATCCACCGCATCACGTCGACGCCCATGTGGTCGGCCGCTTCATCAAAGGGAATGGAGTTTCCACTGCTTTTGTGCATCTCTTCACCGTGCTCATCCTTGACAAGTGCATGCCCCAGCAGCGTCTTGAACGGTGGCTCATTTTCCAGTACCGTACTCATAGCCAGCAGGGAATAGAACCAGTTTCTGAACTGTCCAGGAAGGCTTTCGGTGACGAAATCCGCCGGGAACCACTTTTCCCAATACTCATGATTGGTCAAATAGTGCATGGTGGAATACGGAACAATTCCCGCATCCAGCCACGGATTCCCCACATCCGGTACCCGGGTCATTTGCCCGCCACACTCTTCGCACTCGATTTTCACCTTGTCAATATGCGGCTTATGCGGTGTGTGTCCCTCGAATTTATCCCAGCCTTCCACCGCCCTTTCATACAATTCACCTTTACTTCCGACGACGGAAAAGGTATCGCAATCATCACACTCCCAAATCGGCAGTGCCAGCCCCCAGTAACGCTTTTTGGAGATGTTCCAGTCATCCATGTTCCGGAGCCAATCCAGCTCGTGGTCAAGACCGTAGGACGGGATCCAGTTTATCTGCTTAGCCACCTCCATAATATCGTATCGGATTTCATCCATATCGATAAACCACTCGTCCACAAGCCGGAAAACCACTTCCGTACCGCAACGCCAGCACACCGGATATCTATGTGTGATCTGCTCCCGGTGAAAGAGCCGGCCTTTTTCCTTCAAATTCTTGAAAATATCTTTCGTAATGTCTGCTGCGGCCTGTCCCGACAACCAGTCGAACCCCTCGAGATACACTCCGGCTTCGTCCAATGGTGCAATTACAGCGAGGTCGAATTCTTTACTCAGCTGAAAGTCCTCACGACCGCAACCGGGAGCAATATGCACGATACCGGAACCGTCATCCTCGCTTACTTCCTCCCAGGGAATAACCTTATGCTCAATGCCCTCTTGTACCGGGAGTTCATCAAAGGGCCCCTCATACTGAAGACCGAGAAGCTCTTTGCCCTTCAGTTCCTCAACAATCTCCCACTTGTCATCAAGGATTTCCTGGCGTTCTTTGGCAAGATAAATCGCTTCCTCACCATCCGAGACTTTAATATAATCCAAATCTTCTTTAACCGCGGCTGCCACATTCGAGGACAACGTCCACGGAGTTGTTGTCCAGACCAGGAGCGATTCGTTCTCCCGATCCACCAGCGGAAACTTCACATAAATACTGGGATGGGTGATCTCTTTATATCCCTCGGTGGCAATCTCATGCTCAGAAAGCGCCGTTCCGCAACGCGGACACCATGGCATCACATCTTCCCCCTGGTACAGCATGTCCCGCTCGTTAATCTGTTTCAGGAAGTGCCAGATGGTGTAATTATTTTCTTCGGACATCGTATAGTACGAGTTATCCCAGTCCATCCAATATCCCAGGCGGATGGATTGCTCCGTCTGGACCTCGGAATACTTAATCACCCGTTCCTTGCACTTCTGGACAAAGCGATCAATCCCGTACTCTTCGATATCCCGCTTGTTTTCGAAGCCGAGTTCCTTTTCCACTTCCACTTCCACCCATAATCCCTGGCAATCGAATCCATTCTGATACCGGAGCTGGTGCCCGTTCATGGCATGATATCGCTGGTACAGATCCTTGTATGTCCGTCCCCAGGCATGGTGAACACCCATCGGATTATTTGCAGTAATGGGACCGTCCAGAAACGACCAGCGCGGTTTATCCTCGTTCTTTTTCACCAGTTTCTGGAAAATAGATTCGTTCTCCCAGAACCGGAGCATCCGGTGCTCCAGATCTATAAAATCGGTGTGACTATCAACTGCTTTAAACTGTCCCAATGCTGCCTAATCCTTCGTTTAATTACCGCTTAAATAACCATAAAATTCCGGTCAATATTAGACTAATTAAAATACTAGTGGTTAAAGGGAAATAAAAGGTAAAATTGTCCTTTTCAATACGGATATCTCCCGGTAATTGCCCAAGTTTTTGGAGCAACGGGACATCCCGTAAAACCCACAGCAGACCACCGATTACGACCAAAATGCCGCCAGCCTTCATTATCCATTTTCCGACTTCACCGAGCCCCTGATCCATATTACTCCTCTGGCAGATATTTCTCCAAAATTACACCCATATCCTGCCGCTTTTTCAATGGTATTGTGGCTGGGTCAGTGAGCAAGGCGTCCTCCAGTGCTGATTCACATTTGCACTCCCGGGGGAGAGTAAAATCCTGGAGCGCAGCGGCAACCACTTCTCTGGCCTTTACGACCGCTTTTTGGAAATTTTCGATGACAGCGGTGGTCGAAACGGCATCTAGCCCCTCGTGCCAGCTATCGTAATCGGTGACAATAGCCAATGTGGAGAAGCACATTTCCGCTTCTCTGGCCAGTTTGGCCTCTGCCAGACTGGTCATTCCGATCACATCCATCCCCCATGATTTGTAGAGTATCGACTCCGCACGGGTGGAAAACGCCGGTCCTTCAATATTCAAATATGTGCCTCCCTTATGAATATTGTCTGTCACCGATTTACCGGCATTATAAAAATGTGTGGCGAGTTCATCACAAATCGGATGCGAAAACCCGATATGCGCGATAACTCCATCACCAAAAAACGTGTGTCGGGCGCCGGTTTTCGTCCGGTCCACAAATTGATCTACCACGACCATATCCTGTGGTGGAAGATCTTCCCGGAAGCTCCCAACGGCGGACGTTGTCAGAATCCATTCCACTCCCAGCGATTTCATTCCATAGATATTTGCCTTCACATTGATCTCGGACGGCATAATATGATGCTGCCTCCCGTGCCGTGCCAGGAAGACAATCTTTAAATCATTAAATGTACCGAGACGATACGCGTCGGACGGGGCTCCAAAGGGCGTATCAATCTCAATATCCTCGTCCCACTTAATCCCTGGGATATCATAAAATCCGGTGCCGCCGATTATTCCGATAGTTCGCTGCTGTGCCATAAAACGATTCCTCGATTGCTAGACTTTCTAAATGAATGGAAAGTTAGATCCGCGGCATATACAAATCAAGCGAGTCCGTCAGTTTTCCCGCTAATTTTACGTACCTTCGAATTCACCAACACATGGATATAAAATAAATACGCCCCGACAGAAATCCGTCGGGGCGTATTTGCTTCTTGTAATGTGGACTAAGGTGTTATTCTTCAGGGATGGTAAATCCCGCGAAGAAGGAATTATCGCCTGCCTGCACTACCAGGAGAACCGACTCACCCGGTTCGTACTCTGAAATGGACTGCCGGTATTCTTCCACATTTTCTATAGGATTGTTCAATCCGACATGGGTTATTACGTGGCCCGGTCGAATATTCTTTTCTGCTGCAGGTGAACCCCGTTCGACTTCGGTGACAAGTACCCCGACGTCGACCGACAGTTCAAATCGTTGCGCCATCTGTGGAGTAATATTTTGGAGCGTCATTCCAAAGTCGGATATTTCATCTTCCTCCGGCGCTTCGCTCCTGCTGGCTAAATTTTCCGGTAGCTCGCCGAGTTCCACGGTGACCGTCTTTTCATTCCCTTCCCGTATAATAGTCAGCTTATGCTTGGTATCGGGTTCTCGGCTGGCAATCCGTGTCCGGAGATCACTACTGTTCCGGATTTGTTTACCATCCACAGCGGTAATCACATCGCCAACCTGGAGATCTGCGTTAGCCGCGGGACTATCCTCAACAATCTCAAGCACTGCGGCTCCGTTCGGCCGGTCCATGTCCATGGATTTCGCGATATCACTGTCGACGTCCTGAATCCGGACACCAAGCCATGCCCTGACAACGCGTCCTCTTTCAATTAGGTCGTTCATGATTCTCGTGGCCATGTTAATGGGAATTGCGAATCCGACTCCCTGATTACCGCCGCTTCTGGTGGCAATAGCAGTGTTGATACCTACTAGCTGTCCATACAGGTTAACCAGCGCACCACCGGAATTTCCGGGATTGATTGCGGCATCTGTCTGAATAAAATCTTCGTATAAATCCCGATTCCGCCGTCTCATCACGTCGGTGCGCCCTTTAGCCGAGACTATGCCGGCCGTGACTGTGTGCTGTAGTTGTTCGGAAAACGGACTTCCGATAGCCAGGACCCACTCTCCAACCTTCAACTCCTCTGAATTACCAATCTGGATAGCGGGGAGATCATCCGCGTCAATCTTCACGACGGCGATATCGGTCATGGGATCACTCTTGACCTCTTCGGCCTGGAATTCACGACCATCCTTGAGTTTGACCATAATTTCTTCACCCTGGGATATTACATGATGGTTGGTCAGAATATATCCATCGTCACTTACGATAACCCCGGATCCCAATGCCCGAGTTCTAAATTCTTCTCTGGGGCCAAACCGATCAAAGAACTCTTCGAACGGTGAATTTTTCAGTTGTGGATGCTCTACTACTTTTGTCGTCCGGATAGTCACGACTGATTTGGTTGTTTTCTCTGCAATATCGACAAATGCTTTATTCAGAGATAATACGGCATTCTGCGAATCCGAATCCAGCTCGGACTCGGACTTGGATACATTCATCACCGGTTCCGGTCCTGCTGCCTGGCCCTGCTGGGTCCACTCGAAATCAGATAGCAAAATTAACGCGACAATAAATCCAACACTAAACAGACTAATTCCCAGAAAAATACGCGAAAGTGTTTTTCTCATCTACGCCTCCTTGGTTCCAAAGGTCCTGCAGTAATTTTCATTTTAAGCATTTTCATTTAATGCGTTTGAAAATGAGAAGTTTCGAGAAATCTTACAGTAGTTTTTTATTTTTCTTTCCAATCGTAAAAAGGTAAAAACTGTGGAGGGCAATAACAATTCAGGAGGGAAAAGCCAGGAAGGACCTGGGCACGGTACCTTATTTAAACATCGCCTTGATAGTACCCCAGGTATGGTGGGTACTTGAGATCTTGGGTGAAACCTGAATATTCTCTGTGATGCTTGACGTTTTATCGGTAAAAACAATCCGAATCCGGTAGGTATAGACCCGCCCGGAAAGGAAGCTGCCGCCATCCGGCTTTTGAAACATATCAGAAGTATCAATGATTTCGTAGTAAGACGGTTCGCCTTTTGCCAGAACCACTCCATCATCCACAACATCAAACGAACTATTATTCACGCTACGCTCGACCTGAAATTGCTTCACACCATCCTCGTTCCCGGTTTCCCACGCAATGACGATCCCGTTTTCCTGTGCGGAATACTCTGCGGAATAGTTCGTGATATAGTCCTGCCCCATCAGCGGCATGGTAAGCAGGCAGAGATAAAAGACTATTAATAAATGATGGATTCGGATATGTGAGTCTAGGTCATTCATAGAATTTTGGTTAATATTACACGGCAGCCCCTTTGAAATCAAGGCTTTTTATCATCTATCCCATTGATGAGATGGACTTGTTGTACACATCACATCCCAGGGAGTTCCCTCCCAAACCTCTCATTTTCGCAGGAAATCCCTGACAAAGGTCACCCGCAACGAGAAACCAGTAAGCGGATTTTTTTCGGTGGCCAGTACGGTATCATCGTACCACCAATTGTCTGTTTCCTCAAAATCGTGAAAATACCCGAGTTCCACGCCAAACCGGTTATTGAGTCTGAGCCCTGCAAGGAATCCAAACCGGGTACTGTTCTCGCCGGAAATTCCGCTGGGAATATACATAATTCGCCAGCCAAAATACGGATGGGTATTCCCCTGTTTTCCCAGGGTAGCCACCTTATAATACGTAAAATCCAGGTTGGTATTGGGTGTCAAAAATGCCCCAAAATTTATGATATCCCCACCACTTCGCGGCTTCTCGCGAAGTTGATACGTATAATCAATACCTGTGCCATAGAGTGGAATCCCCAGATGGAACCCGAAGTCGCTCCGCTCACTTAGTCCCCGCCGCCAAGTAATCACCGGGAGAATTGTTTCGCTGCTTACGGTAACCGTCCGCATTTTTTCGCCTGGCTCAAGCACATCGGGTGAAATGGTAGAGTGTGCTGCACACCCTGTCATAAGCAGGGCTACAGCGGCCAGAATGATCAGATATTGTTTCATGTGGTAGTTTACATGATTCACAGAACGAGAAAGTAGGGGCATTGTGTAAAAAAGACAAGACGGTTTTAGATCCGCCCCTTAAAACTTATACCAATATTTTACATCCAGAATGCAAAAAAGATTTGCTGATACTTGCCGGATCGCATATCTTACCGACCGGTAAGTAAAGAAAGGAATTATACGTGACACCAGCAGAAAACGGGAACCAGGCCAATCGTGAAAAAATTCTCGAAGTGGCAGCAAACCTCTTTGCCAATCATGGATACAACGGCGTATCCGTCCGGGAAATCGCCGAAGCAGCTGACGTAACCAAACCGGTTATCTATTACTATTTTGAAAACAAAGAAGATCTTCATCGAACGCTAATCCAAACGGCCTTCAGACACGCAGCAGAAATCCATGAGCAGGTGTACCAGTCCAACCAGCCGGCGGATAAACAACTCCGAGACATCATGCGATCCCATTTCCGGTATTGTCTCGAGAATCCTGATGTAGTCAAAATTTTATACGATACAATCGGGAAGAACATCAATGAAAAAGGGTTGACCGCCGGTCGCCCGGCGATGCTGGATACCGGCCGGGAATTTCGAAAATTTTCGGATTTCGTACGCACCGGCCAGGAGCGGGGCCAATTTAACCCCGACCTGAATCCGATGAAGGTAGGAATGATGTTTCTCGGGATTATGAATATTTTCATCGTCACGCAGCTTCATTCCAAGCGTACCTTGCTTTCCGACGAGTTTGCCGATGAGCTCATGGATATTCTTTTATACGGAATTGCTAACAACCAGAAACTGGATGCATCCTCCAGGGAGGAGCACAATTGATGAAATTCGCAGGTCATTTCCTACTGGCGTGGTTCATGCTGATGCTGACTTTTAGTCCGGTACAAGCCCAGTCACCGCCAGACACGCTAACTATTACCCTGAACTCCGCCCAGCAGATTGCGCTGGAGAAAAATCCACGCCTGCAATCGGCGGAAAAAGACATTCGGAAAGCCTCCGCACAAGCTGCGCAGGCTCGTGGGAATTTACTCCCCCGGCTGAATGCCTATACGAACTATAACCACAATTTTGAGCTCCCGATTTTTACCATCGATTTTGGCGGACAGAAACAATCGTTCCGTGCCGGGAGCAAGGAGAATATCACGGCTGGTCTGCAATTACAACAGCCGCTGTTCCGCGGAGGCTCGATCTATTCCGGTTATCAAATGGCGCGGTTCGGCGAACAAGTATCGGAGAACCAGGCAAAGATCACCCGACAGCAGATTCTACTGGAAGTCCGGCAGGCGTATTATAACGCGTTGTTTACCAAAGAATTAATTGCGGTGGCCGAAGAAGCCCTGCAAAATGTCCAGCGGAACTACGAGCAGGTCCAAAAACAGAAGGATGTCGGCACAGCCAGCGGATTTGATCTACTCCGGGCACAGGTGCAGGTGTCCAACACCCGACCGCAGCTCATCGCCGCCCAACACCGGCACGATCAGGCGCTCACGGGACTCCGCACGACCATTGGACTGGACAGAGAGACTCCGATTACGGTGTCCGGCAGCCTGACCCAGAAACGGACGAATTGGGCCGACAGCTCTCTGGCTGCCCTGCAGCAGTTGGCGCTCGATCAACGCCTGGAAATGGTCAACGTCCGGCTACAACGATCGATGCAAAAGGAGAGTCTGGATATCGCCCGCGCCCAGTACATGCCGACGCTTGCTATGTCTGCCAACCTTCAGCACCAGATGCAGGAGGATGACCTGAACCTGGATAATGAGGATTTCATCCGGAGCGTGTCCGGCGGCTTGTCACTCTCCATTCCCCTGTTTTCAGGCGGCTCGAACTATGCCGGCGTCCAACAGGCAAAAGTTGAATTACGCAAGGTAAACGATACGGAACAGCAAGTCCGGAACATGATCGCGGCTGAAGTGGAATCGGCCTATTACTCCCTGGTGGACGCCCGGGAAAAGCTGGATTCCCAGACCCAGACAATCCAGCAGGCTGAAGAGAGTTTGCGCCTGGCAGAATTGATGTATCAGGAAGGGACTGCCACCCAGCTGGATGTCCTGAATGCTCAGCTGGCTCTTCAGCAGGCCCGATCAAACTATTCGCAATATTTGCTTCAATATAACGTGGCCGCCGATCAATTGCGGAAAGCCCTCAACGAATTAAATCCGCCAACGTTTTAATGAATAAATAAGGAAATTGTTATGTATTATCGAAAAACAGTACTCTTGCTCTCCCTTCTGCTCATGACCTTCATGGTTAATTGCTCGGAAGATACCTCCGGTGAGACGGCTGAAGAAGAGGTGGTCGCCGTCGAAGTCTTTCCTGTTCAGCGGATGGAGGTGCATCGCACGCTGAATCTCCTGGGAGATATTCACGCCAAACAGTCCGTCCGGGTATTCTCCAAGGTGCCGGACCGGATTATGAAATTCCACGTTGATATGGGCGATACGGTGACCCAGGATCAACTGATCGCTGAGATCCAAAACGAAAGTATCCGTTCCCGCGTGAAGCAGGTCGAGGCAAATCTGGCGCAGGCGCTATCCCAGCTGGATAACCTGGAGAACGAATTCCAGCGGATGCAGCGATTATATAAAGAAGATGCGGTGAGTCAGCAGCAATACGATGGCACAAAAACTCAGCTCGAGGCAACCCGGGCGCAGGTCAGGTCGCTGCAGGAAGGGCTGAACCAGGCAAAAACCCAGTTGGAAGAATCGTACATCCGGTCTCCCCTGAACGGGTTGATTGGCCAGCGATTCCTGGAAGTCGGGGACATGGCGTCCCAGACTCCGGTGGTATCGGTAGTTCAAATGGACACGGTGAAGGTGCTCGTGAATGTTATCGAACGCCACGCACCGGAGATCCGGGTTGGGCTGCAGGCACAGACCACAGTCAATGGGCTCCCGGATACCGTTTTCTACGGCACCGTCACTAAAGTTAGTCCGGTGATTGATCCGATGTCGCGTATGGTCCGCACCGAAATCGAGATCCCGAATTCCGACTATCTGCTTCGACCGGGGATGTTTGCGGAAGTGAAGATTCTGTTGGAGACCCGACCGAACGCGCTGGTTATTCCGAAATACGCCATCCTGCAGAAGACCGAAATGGCCAGAGGTGCCGACGGACAACAGCGGATTACCAGAGAAAACCATGTGTACACGATCCAGAACGATATGGCTCAATACCGCACTATTGAAATCGGTATCGAGGAAGAAGGCATGGTGGAAGTAACCTCCGGCCTCCGGGAAAACGATCCGGTGGTGCTGCTCGGCCAGAACAACCTCCAGGATTCAACTCGCGTCAGAGTCGTTGAGGAGGATCAGGTAATATGATACTTTCACGAATATCCATTAAACGGGGCATCACGTTTACGATGCTCTTCCTGATCATCATCGGGTTCGGGTTGTTTTCCCTGAGCCGGTTAAAGGTTGATCTCTTCCCCGATGTGACCTTTCCCATCATCGGGATCATTACCCAGTATGAAGGCGTTGGGCCCTACGATATGGAAAACGTGGTGACCCGCCCGCTGGAAGAAGCGGTCACCTCCGTGGAAAATGTGGAGACCATTAATTCCCGCTCCATGAGCGGGACCTCGATCCTGATCATCGAATTCGACTGGGGAACCGATATGGATCAGGCCGAGATCGACGTCCGGAAAAATATCGATTTGGTCAGAGAAATGCTTCCGGACGATGTTACTGAGCCAATCACCTTTGCGTTCGATCCGTCGATGCAACCCATCGCTTTCCTGGCTATGAACAGCGAACAACTCGGTCAGGCAGAATTACGACGCATTGCCAGGGAGCGTATCGAGCCACGCATCGAACGGATTCCGGGGGTAGCGTCTGCGGATGCCCAGGGTGGCCTGGAACGTCAAATCAACGTGATGGTTGATCCTCGGGAACTCGCTGCGAAAGGCGTGGATATCAACCAGATTACCAACGCCATCAGAATGGAAAATCTCCAGATCCCCGGCGGACAAATTGAAGAAGGCATGAGCGAGTTCAGCGTTCGGACCTACGGTGAGTTTCAGTCTGTGGATGATATCAGGAAGGTTGTCGTCGGACAAAAAAACGCGGCAGCCATCCACCTGGAGCAAGTCGCCGAGGTGACGGACGGGTTTAAAGAACGGACCAGCTATGTAAAAAATAACGGGAAAGAGAGCGTCGTTCTCGTTGTGATGAAACAGTCGGACGCCAATACGGTGAATGCCACAGAATCGGTGCTGGAAGCTATCCCATCTCTGGAAAATGTTGCCGGTTCGGACGTGCAAATTGAAGTGATTTACGATATGGCGAGTTTCATCGAGGAGTCCATTCAGAACCTGACCAATACCGCACTCCAGGCTTTTCTGCTGGCAGGCTTGGTTCTGCTGTTTTTCCTCCGGAATATTCGGAGTGCTATCATTGTCGCCGTCTCTATCCCGGTTTCGGTCATTGCCACCTTTTTTGTGATGGATATGGCTGGCGTTACGCTGAACATCATCTCGATGGCGGGGCTGGCACTCGCGATCGGGATGCTGGTGGATAATTCCATCGTGGTGCTGGAAAATATCTTCCGGCACCGGGAGCAGGGTGAAGAGATCCGTTCCGCGGCAGACGAAGGTACATCAGAAGTGAGTATGGCCATCGTGGCCTCCACGCTCACGACTCTTGCGGTTTTTGTCCCAATCCTGTTCGTGCCGGGCATTGCCGGTGTGCTGTTTAACGACATGGCCGTTACTATCGTATTTTCCCTGGCGGCCAGTCTGTTTGTTGCGCTGACTCTGATTCCGCTCATGGCCTCCCGGATGCTCCGGATGGACGACATCGCGCGAAAATCCGAATTTATTACGAAACTGACCGGTTGGGTAACCTCAAGTCTCAGGTGGCTGGACGATCGTTATTTTACAGCGCTGAAATATGCACTCAGTCACAGAAAGACAGTCGTCTTTACGTCCATCGGCCTGTTCGCAATTTCCCTGTTACTCTTCCCGATTATCGGGGCTGAGTTTATGTCGGACACCGACGAAGGTATGATCCAGTTATCCGTGGAGCGCGCTGTGGGAACGAATCTGGCAGAAACCCGGAAAACCTTCCAGGAGATGGAGCGGCTGGTTCAGCAAAAAGTGCCGGAAGCCGAAAACGTGTACGTCAATTACGGAACGGGGGAAGGATTCAGCGCCCTGTTCGGAACGGCCAGCGCCAATTCCGGTGAAATTATGGTGCGGCTGGTCGACCAGGACGAACGTGAACGGTCCCAGTTTGACATTCAGGATACTCTCAGGCATTACTTTGACAAGTTCCCTGGCGTTGAGATGTCCTTTAGCCAGGGCGGCGGCAATATGTTCGGCGGCAGGGATATTGAAGTCGTAATCAAAGGGCATGATCTGGATATCGGCCGGCAACTGGCTACCCGCGTTGAGGAACGGATGGCCAAGATCGACGGTATTGTGGATGTACAAAAATCGTTCGATGTCGGGAAACCGGAATACCAGGTGCGGTTCGATCGGAACAGGCTTTCGGCCTTCGGACTGAGTACGGCTGCCGTGTCGCGTTCTATTTCCAGCTATGTCGGCGGGACGATTGCTACGCAGTACCGGGATGGCGGAGAGGAATATAACGTCTTCGTCCAGTTGCAGCGTCCGTTCCGGAACAGCAAACAGGATCTCTCCAACCTGTTCATTTCAACGCCCACCGGACTTCAGATCCCGCTGGAACAGATTGCCACTATCTACCGGGATGAAAGCCCGGTAACCATCGAACGGGAAGACCAGGAACGCGTGGTCGCGGTCAGCGCAAACGTCACCGACCGGGATCTCCGAAGTGTCACGGCTGATGTGCAATCTATGCTCAACGATATGAGCTTTCCTGATGAATTCCGCTGGGAACTCGGTGGGGCCGCCGAGGATTTCCAGGAATCGTTTCAGGCGCTTGGTCTGGCGATTCTCGCAGCGATACTCCTGGTGTATATGGTGATGGCCAGCCAGTTTGAGTCGTTCCTGGATCCCTTCGTAATCCTGTTCACGATTCCCCTGGCCTTTATCGGCGTGCTGTGGGGACTCTTCGTCACGGGGACCACCCTGAGCGTTACTGCACTCATCGGTGGTATGCTTCTGGTCGGTATTGTGGTGAACAACGGAATTGTAATGATCGATTACATCAACCAGCTGCGGGAAAAACACGGGTATTCACTGACCGATGCCATTTTGGAAGGCGGACGCCGAAGACTTCGTCCCGTGCTAATGACTGCGGTAACGACTATCCTGGCCATGCTTCCGCTGGCATTCGGAGTGGGAGCCAGTGCGGAGACCTGGTCGCCGATGGCGCGTTCAGTCATTGGCGGTTTGACGGTGGCGACTGTGTTGACGCTGGTAGTTATCCCGACACTGTATAATATCTTTGAAGTCCGGATACTGAAACGGGCACAGAAGAAGGCGGCAAGGTAGTAGAGTAAAGTATTTTGACACATGCCTGCCCCTTCTCCGACAGGCTCAGGATGACACTTGTGCCATGTGGTTCTAAACAAGATCAACACAGCCTCATTTGCCCTCGTAAATGAGGCTGTGTTATTTACGGATGCGGTAACCCTTTTCCCGTTTCGCAATACATACGGAGGCTATACAGATAGCCAGCCCAGTCATAGCTACACATAGGATAAATGCCGTCTTTGGACTCCCAGTTTCGGTGGCTGAAAAGCACACTGGAACCTTTGTCTGATTCCGAAATATTAAACTCGATCCCGGTTCCCTTCCACTCCGGATGTCCTCCGAGACAGTGCCACCGCACGGTCGACGGAGAATCGAGCTCTTCGATTTCCATCCTGAATACGGTCTGACGCTCATTAAACCCAAATCGGGCAACAGTTCCCACTTCAGGCTTGGCTTCCGTATCCACTGCCCACCAGTTCGAGAGACCTTCCGTCGTGGTTACCGCCTCATAAATTTTTTCCGGTGGAGCGTCAATATCCAATTGATGTATAATGTCCGGCATGTCTTCCCTCCGGTTCTTTCCCTTGTTTAATCCGACCCACCAAAATCCATATCGAGTTCTCTCGCGTTCACGATACTCGGAGCAGCCTGTGGCGGTTTCGCTTCCAGGAACGGTGCGATTTCATCGCCATCCCAGACGGGGTAGCCTTCCAGTATCCCAGCGATGTTGCAAGCCGCCAGCGTAGCCATACCCTCTCGGGTCCAACGTGTGGCGGAAGCAATATGCGGTACGATGGTTACGTTCTCCAACTCCGCAAGTCCCGGTTTCATATCGGGTTCGTCCTCGAATACGTCCAGTCCGACACGGAAATTCGGATGACTATTACAGTGGTCCACCAGCGCAACTTCATCAATGACCGGTCCACGGCTCACGTTGACCAACACTGCGTCATCTTTCATCGCGGCCAACCGCTCTGAGGTCATGAGATGTCGCGTCTTCTCATTGAGAACCGGGTGGAGACTGACGACATCTGCCACATCCAGTAATTCCTCGATAGACTCAGCCCTGGTCACCGAAACCGGCTCTTCGCCCCGGGATTCGAGATAGGCACCGAAGTCACTGATTTCTTTCTCCAGCTGCTCATTCCGATGAATGTCATAATAGACAAGATCCATATGCTCTGCCTGAACCATCATCCGGGCATACGCGGAGCCGATTCTGCCGGCTCCGATCACGCCTAATGTTCCGCGCCAGAGACGCTGCCCCAAAAACAGATCCGGCAGCCAGCCGTTATATTTTCCACTACGCATAAATCCATCCGCTTCCACCACCCGCCGTGCAGTGGAATAGGTCAGCGCTACCGCCATTTCGGCGGTCGTTTCAGTTAATACGCCCGGCGTATTTCCCACCGGGATTCCAACCGCAGTAGCGGCGGAGACATCCACATTATCGTACCCAACGGCATAGTTCGAATACGCTTTCCCACCGGCCTGTTGCAGCGCCTGAAAAAGTTCGGCGTCCCATGATTCCGTCAACTGACCAATGGCGGCGTCACATTGTGATCCCATAGCCTGAATAATTTCTTCCCGGGGTACAATTTCCCGGGATTCACAGATATCAAGCCGATAATTATTTCCGACCAAAATATCTTTCCATTGCTCTCCCGGCAGCATCTTTGTAACAAGAATTCTCTGTGTACCTCCGGGATTGACTGTCTTCCATTGAAAACTCATGCTGACTCCCTCGCTGGATAAATTTGTCTTTTGGTAAAATTTAAGTATATGATAAATCTGGGAAAACCCGTATAGAAATTCCAACAAAATCCGCACAAACAAAAAAGGCAGGCTGGAAATATCACCAGCCCGCCGTTGTGAATCATAGGTATAATTTTGTGGCTAGAACTTGCCGAACTCGAACGTGAGTGTTGCCGACAGTCCGCTGAGATCGCCGTCAGTGAGCGAAGCGACATCGACGCCGTTCACCAGCCGATAGCCAACGCCGAGCGCCATATGGAAGTGCTCGGACACATTCGCCACCGCATTGACTTCAGGCGCCATAACAAAAACACCATCGGATCTCAGAAAGTCGGTGAGGTTGCCGTTGTCGGTCTGGCGCCTGATGTCTCCCCTGCCAACCAAAAGATATGCCGAGTAATGGAATAGGTCCATCGGCCGGCCGATGTATTCCATCTCCAGACCGGAGTAATCAAAATCGTAGTCGAGACCGTTGGAAGTAAATTCGTTAACCATGCTGTACGAACCGCCGCCGAGTACTAATGAATGATTCACAATCCAGCCGCCGCGTCCACCGGTCATGACTGCCCCGTCACCGTTGATTGCGGTCATTTTGATCACAGGTCCGCCAAAACCACCGTGTTCCAAATCTTCTCCCAGGAGGGTCTCCTCCTGTCCCATTAATGGTATTGCGATTACCAATAAACAAAAGAATACAATTACTTTTTTCATTGCTGAAATCTCCTGTGTTTTACATGTCCAGGTCACTATTTAGAAGCCACCGAATTTGAATTCCAGATTAGCCGCATAACCGCTGAGTTCGATCCCCATTGTGTCAAATCCATCCATGGCTTTCACGTAGCGATAACTCACACCGGCGCCAATTCGGAAAAAATTGGTCACGTTTAATTCAAGATTCACTTCCGGTTCAATCACCCAAAACGGATTGCCATCGTTATTGTTATGATCGTAATCTTCCCAGTCCTCAAGATCAGGACGCCGATCGATACCACCGGCCCCGAACATCGACCCCGCCGTTACGTGGATCATTTCATCCGACTGAAGAATAACCATACAATACAGGCCGCCGTAACCGAGTTCCAGGAGGGAATCCTCGCCTGCAGGATGGTTTGAGGCTAACCCGTATCCGCCACCGCCAAGGACAAAAGTGTGGTTGATAATCCAGCCGCCCCGGCCGCCAACCATCATCTCCGTGCTTCCGTCGATTTGGACGGCTTTCAGAACCGGCCCGCCGTATCCGCCGTGGTCAATGTCCCCCTGCAGTAACGTCTGCTGATTTTGCCCAAATACCGGCATTGTTAGCGCCATCATAACCACCATCGTCAAAAACTGTTTCATTATGCCTCCCTTGCAATTTGTGTTTCAATTCCACCGCATATTTACGCAAATCCGATGCCACAATATCAAAGGATGATGATTTTTATCAGGTGTATGAGAACGGTCACATATTCGGGAAAGTTTTCTGGCTATTTAAGAAAAGACAACCGGGTATTACCAAAACCGCCGTGAGCTCACAACTGTGAGAAATATCAATTTGATATACCCGATATCAACATGATATGCAAAAAGAACTACAAAACCATAGAACTTGTTAACTCTGGCTGATTATCCTGACAGTGATTCTCCTTGATTTTCGAGATCTGAGCGTTCAATCTCTGGCTGCGACCCTAATTCCGCCCGGACCTTTGGCAGACCTTCCGGATAATTGTTCTGCACAAAATCGATGAGTTTTTCACGGACTTCGCACCGGAGCTCCCACGCAGAGGGCGAATCTTTCGCGCTCATCAAAGCCCGTAGTTCCACCGATTTATCCGTGGCATTCGTTGTATGGAGTCGACAGACCTTGCCGTCCCAATATTCCGAATTTTCGAGCAATCGCTGGAGTTCCTGCCGGATTTCATCTATGGGAACAGTGTAGTCGACATAGAGAAAGACGGTACCCAGGATATCTGCGGATTCCCTGGTCCAGTTTTGGAACGGTTTGTCCAGAAAATTGCTAATTGGCACAACCAACCGACGCAAATCCCAGATCCGGACGATCACATAGGTCAGCGTAATTTCCTCTATCCAGCCCCATTCGCCCTCGACAATGACCACATCATCGAGACGGATCGGCTGGGTAATCGCAATCTGAATTCCGGCCAATAGATTCGCCAGGGTCTTCTGTGCAGAAAAGCCGATGATAATCCCCGCCAGCCCTGCGGACGCCAGAATTCCGGTCCCCAGTTCCCGGAATCGCTCAAAGTTCATCAAAATAGTCGCCAGCGCCAGGATACCGACCAGTACGGTTACGATTTTCTTTACTAGCTGCATCTGGGTGTGGATTTTCCGCGCCTTTAAATTATCCTGTACATCCACGCGAAACTCGGAAAGCAGGACTTCTTCCAGCACGTATACTGCTTTCACAAGTACCCAGGCAATACCGATGGTGAACAGGATATTCGCCAGCACAGATATCCCACCGGCTATCGCCTCAGGGATACTGGTGCGATAAACAGGAATGACAAAATGCAGGAACAGCATAGGAAGGACCAGGAGCAGCGGGCGACGAAAATGCTTCAGCATGGCATTGTCGATGATGGTTTCCGTCCTGCTGCTCAGGCGGTTTCCAATGCGATACAACACAAAATGCACCAGCAATCCGATGAGTATGGCGCCTAAAATAGCCACCCCGAATTTTGTCAGGATTTCCCAGTGATTGGTGATCAGTTCCATCTCCTGCGGCCCCGGTTAGATTCCAGTCATTTCAGAACAACTTACAAATCAGGACGGTTTATTCCAGGGGAGAATCCCTTCCGGAACGATAACCTCGGTTCCGGAAGAAGTCTTGCCGAAAGGCATCCCCTCATCAGAGATCCCAATGGGACTGATGCGGCTGTTGAGAGATGACATGTCGAAGAGTGGAAGAGTCTGTAGACAACTGAATTGTGGCGCCTTCAGGAAGAGATTCAAACTGTAAAATGGAGCCCTCCGGCTCTACAGCCGTGGTTCCTGCTTTGACTCCGTCTAATGGCGGAGTCTGGGCGGAATCCCACCCAGAGAACCATTCATCCCCATATTTACACATGTGGTTTTCTGGATGACGGTATAAAAAAAATACTAATTCCGGTATTGCGGAAATTGTATTTCAGACAACTTCGAATTTCCGAATAGGTCAATAATGTATCAGCGAATACAGATTATAATCGTCTAATGCCTCCCGGCCGCCAAGGGCATCCAGTTCGACAACGACTCCGATTCCGCCAACTGCGCCGCCGGCGTCTTCGATGAGCCGAACCGCCGCACTCATGGTCCCGCTCGTTGCAAGCAAGTCATCAATGAGAATGACATTATCGGATTCACCGATGGCATCCTTGTGCAATTCCAGTGTATCGGTGCCATATTCCAGGTCGTACGATTCCTCGTGCACATCACCCGGGAGCTTTCCTGATTTGCGAATGAGGACAAGACCGAGATTCATCCTGTCAGCCAAAGCTGCGGCAAAGATAAATCCCCGGGATTCGATCCCGGCAATCTTGGTAGCGTCCAGATCTTTGAAATGATCCTCCAGCGCATCCAGGACCGTTTTTACGGCTTCCGGCTCCAGTAAGAGGGTGCTGATATCCCGGAACATAATGCCGGGTCGCGGAAAATCAGGGATGTTTCGGATATGCTGCTTCAGATCTTCAACGTTCATGTCCGTTCCTCTTCACGATAATGGTTGACAATCGGCATCCGGCGCCCGCTTCCAAAGGATTTTCGGGTGACTTTGAGCCCCGGGGCTGCCTGACGTCGTTTATACTCTGCAATTCTGATTTTTTTTATGACATCCTTTGCTAATTCCCGGTCATACCCCATATCTACCAGAGACTGGACACTACGGTGGTTTTCCACTACTTCATCCACCAACGGGCTGACCACATTGTAATCGAACGGATCGACCTGGCCTTCTTTCAGTTCCGCCGACGGTGGTTTGGTCAGAATATTCTCCGGGATGATCTCCGCATCATTGGAAAAATTATACCATTCACACAGGCTGTAGACGTCCATTTTATTCACGTCACTTATCACGGCCAGGCCGCCAGCCATGTCGCCGTACAATGTACAATAGCCTAGCGCCAGTTCCGTTTTGTTTCCCGTGGAAAGCACCAAGTGCCCGAATTTGTTGGAGTACGCCATCAGGATGTTTCCACGGATTCGAGCCTGGATGTTCTCCTCAGTGGTATCCGGTTCCGTCCCGGCAAGCGGTTCTTTCAGCATCTCAAGATAAGCGTTGTATGTATCGGCAATGGGAATAGAGGTGAAATTAATCCCCAGATTTTGGGCGAGCTGTCGGGCATCACTCTTGGAGTGGTCGGACGACACATGGGACGGCATGCTAATGCCATATACATTATCCGATCCGAGCGCTTCTTTTGCGATGACTGCCACCAGCGAGGAATCGATGCCGCCGCTCAACCCGATAACCGCTGAATCAAAACCGGATTTCCGGAAATAATCCCGCAGCCCAAGTTGCAACGCCCTGAACATCTCCTCTTCCCTGGAAATGCGGGGCACGTCGACTGGTTGGGTATCTGAGCCGCCCAGCGCGATGTCCACACCGAGCAGTTCCTCCTGAAATGCATTGCCCCAGGCGATGGAATTGCCCTCGCCATCAATGACAAAACTGTTCCCGTCAAAAACCAGTTCATCCTGACCGCCGACCAGGTTACAGTAGACAAACGGCTTTCCGAAGGCTTCTACCTTTTTCATGGCTAAATTGTAGCGTTCACGGAATTTCCCGGAAAAAAATGGCGAGGCGGAGAGATTAATAAAGAGATCGGCACCGTCGGAGGCCAGTTCATCCACCACTTTTAGCGAATGGTAATTATCCCAAAGATCCTCACAGATATGGACGCCGAGACTGACCTCTGTTCCATTCAGGGAGAGGGTGACCGGCGAACACTCATCGGCCCGCTGAAAATAACGATCCTCATCAAAAACATCATATGTCGGGAGCAGGCATTTATGCACAACTTCTTGAATTTGCCCATTCCGAATCACAGCTCCGGCGGAATACATCTGTTCGTTTTCAAAATCCACGAAGCCCACAATCGCCGGTACCCGACCAATTTCTGCGGCTACTTCATCGATGGCCTCAAGATTTTCCTCGATAAACTGGTTGACGAGCAGCAGATCCTGCGGCGGATACCCAGTGACTGCCAGTTCGGGAAAAATGACACATTCACTGCCATCCTTTACCGCCTCCTGATAATAGCGGGTGATTTTTTTGATATTCCCCCGGAAATCCCCGACCGTTGGATTTATTTGCGCTAAATGGACTCGCAGCTGTTTTGACATTAATAATCCACGCTGAAGTCGTTGTATTCGCCAGAGTAGGTTTCCCAACTAATGCTGACATCATTGACTACCGCAGCTCTCGGCCCGACTTTCACGGCTTCGATCAATTCCTCCACTTCGGCCCGATCGCCCTCGGCTTCGATTTCCACCGTACCGTCCGGTAAGTTCTTCACGTAGCCTGTCACACCAATCTCACGGGCGCGCTTAAAGGTATAATATCTAAAGCCAACGCCCTGAACATGACCGATAACGACAATGTGAACCCTCACTGCCATGTACAAACCTCCCACAATTTCTCTATCGCTTCAGCAGCATCCTTCGCCGGGATAACCCCCTCGATATCCCAGGTATTAATGCCAATGATCGGTTTATTAAAGTCAATACCGTATGCAATTTCCGACAGCGTACCGTACCGCCCGTCAATAGCAATTCCGCCATGGACAGATCGGGCGATGATGCTGTTTCTCGCAGTCCCGATCCCGGTCACCACTGGAATGGAGATATACGGATTCGCATGGTCTGTATCCCCTGTCGGCAAGATGCCTACCACATCTCCGCCGGATTCTCTGGCCCCTTTTGAGGCAGCTTCCATCACGCCTCCCATTCCTCCGCAATACAAGAGGCCACCCCGCCCGGCAATTAAACGACCGACTTCGAAAGCCTCATCCAACAATTGATCGGAGGAAACCCGGCCACCGAAGACGGCAATCCGGGGTGTGGTTTGAGAGCTGTGTGTGTCTGCGCTCATTTATTCCGTATGGATTATCTTTGGAATTACGGTTCCAGCCTGGAGATAGTCCTGGGAAACGGGATCGTTTCTCTGAGATGGTGCACGCCGGAAATCCATGCAATAGCGCGCTCAATGCCCATGCCGAAACCGGAATGTGGCACTGAACCGTACCGCCGGAGATCCAGGTACCACTCGAAGGGATCCTGCGGCAGTCCGTGTTCTTCGATTCGCTTGACCAGCGTATCGTAATCGTCTTCACGCTGGCCACCGCCGATGATTTCGCCATAGCCCTCCGGCGCAAGCATATCCACGCCGAGCGCCAGCTTTTCATCCTCCGGATCACGCTTCATATAGAAGGCTTTCACATCTGCGGGATATCGGTGCACCATCACCGGCTTATCATACTGTTCCGCAATGAGTTGTTCGTCCGGCGCCCCGAAATCGCCGCCCCACTCAAAATCGTGATCGTGTTCGTGGAGCAACTCTACCGCTTCAGTGTAGGTGATCCGCGGGAACGGTCGATGGATATTTTCCAGTTTGGAGACGTCCCGCTCCAGTTCCCTGAGTTCATCCCGGCACTCTTCCAGGGTTCGCTGGACGACGTATTCAACAAATTCTTCTGCGAGATCCATATTGTCGTTCAGATCATAGTAGGCCATTTCCGGTTCCACCATCCAGAATTCCGTCAAATGGCGGCGGGTCTTGGACTTTTCTGCCCGGAACGTCGGACCGAAGACATAGACCTTGCCGAACGCCATCGCTCCGGCTTCGCCGTAGAGCTGGCCGCTTTGGGTCAGGTACGCCTTTTCGCCAAAATATTCGGTCTCGAACAAGGTTGTAGTGCCTTCCACAGCATTCGGTGTGAACATGGGTGCATCAAACAGCAGGAAGTCCCGGCTGTTAAAAAAATCTCTGCAGGCATTGATCACCTCATGCCGGATTTTCAGCAGCGCATGCTGTTGGGAGGACCGTATCCAGAGATGCCGGTGATCCTGCAGAAAAGTCACCCCGTGTTCCTTTGGGGTAATCGGATAGTCAACCGCCTGGTTCACCATCTGCACATCCTTCAGGAGCAGTTCATATCCGCCGGGAGCCCGGTCGTCTTTCTGGACTTCTCCCTTTACAATCACGGATGACTCTTGCGACAGATCGCTGTACAGGTCGAACACCTCATCCTCTAGTTCATTCGCCAGCGCGACTCCCTGCACGATGCCTGTTCCATCTCTGGTAAGCAGAAACCAGATTTTCCCACTGGATCGCGTATTGTATACCCAACCCTTGATTGTAACGACGTCCCCTACGTGATTCTTTAAATCTTTGATGTAAACGTGATCCACTGTTTCTCCCTCTTCTGTTTACCAATTTGCCGTAATTGAATTAATTATATCGTCTGCAATTTTATCGATGGCCTCCCGGATGCCATCCTGCCGGGTCGTAGCGGCCTGCTGCGCATCATATACGCCCCAGCCGCTCACAGTCTGATCCAGGCGCACCTTGTCCTGCTCCACATCGTACCATGTCACCTTCAGCGAGATCGATACCCGGTAATCCTGGACCTGCTCGGCTTCGTCATATGTGTATGGTGAATCGCTGATGCTGGTCACTGTCCCCTCCAGGATGGAGTCGGCGGTCTCTTCGTCTTCCACCCGGAGAACGTTTTCCTCCAGGAATTGCTGAGTCAGCAGGTCGGTAATCGTTTCATTAATTTGATACTCGGCAGTCTGGTTTTCAAAGAGCGGGATAGCGATGCTCCTAATATGCGGAGGCAGCGATCCCTTGAATGAGTACATACATCCACTCAACAACAGCCCCGCTGTTATTAGCGTACCGAATATCAGCCTTTTTTTAAAGGTCATATTCCTTGATCTTCCTGTAGAGTGTCCGCTCGCTCAGATCTAAATCCTTGGCTGTCTTCCGCCGGTTGTTATCGTTTTTCTCCAGCGTTTTCAGAATGAGTTCCTTTTCCACATCTTTGATGGTCACTTCCCCGACTAACGTCTCGTTTATCAGCGTCGGTTCCTCTTCATATTGGTCTTCCTGAACCGGCTCAGCTTCCTCAGCCTGTTCAAATTCTCTGGGATGCACGACCTCGCGAAATTCATCCACCACCTTCGCCGGCAGGTTCCGGCTGAGATGCTCCGGCAACTGATATCTCGCCGGGCTTGCGGTATCTGATTTTCCACTCAACACCGATTTGATCTCGGCAAGATCCCGCCGCATTAGAAAGAGCTGCTGGAGAATCAGTTCCCGTTCGGCCTCCTCCACCGATTTATCCATTTTCACCGGCAGATTTTCACTGCGATATTCCGAGCTGTCAGCGTCGCCATTCTCGCCAAAGGCTTTATCCTTGTGGAGATATCGTCGGATATGATCCCCTTCAATTCGATTTCCTTTTTCCAGGATGACGATACTCTCTACAAAATTCCGGAGTTCCCGGACGTTGCCGGGCCAGTCATACCGCTTCAGTTCCGTAAAGGCGTCTTCGGTAAATCCCTTGTTCGGAATGTTGTTCCGTTTACAAAATTCAGTGGCAAAATTCTCCACCAGCAACGGGATATCCTCTTTCCGTTTCCTGAGAGGCGGTACTTCCACCGTAATCGCCTTTAACCGGTAGTACAGATCTTTCCGAAACTCATTTTTTCGAACCTGCTTTGAGAGATCCTTGTTGGAGGCGGCAATAACCCGGACATCCGCATAGATGTTCTCCGAGCCGCCGACCTTCATAAATTCGCCCTGCTCAATAACACGCAGGAGACGCACCTGGGTTTCCAGCGGAGTTTCGCCGATTTCGTCCAGGAAGATGGTCCCGCCATCTGCCGTTTCGAAATAGCCCTTTCGCTCTTCGGATGCGCCGGTAAATGACCCTTTTTTGTGGCCAAAGAGTTCGCTTTCAAGGATTCCCGGAGGAATAGCTCCGCAGTTCACCGTTACCAGCGGCTCATGCCGACGCTTGCTGTGATTATGAATGGCTTTGGCGATCAATTCCTTGCCAGAGCCGGATTCGCCGACCACCAGCACCGCGATATCGGTCTTCGCCACCTGATCGATCGTCTCGATGACCTCGAAAATCGCTTCCGAGCGACCGATAATCCCAAATTGATCTTGTAATTCCAGTAACCGTTCCCGGTTGCTCATTGTTTTACCAGTGTTAGAGTGTTCAAGTGTTCAAGTGTTCGAGTGCTCAGGTAATAATGGCGCGAGTCCAGTATTAGAAGAGCACTCTCTGCGGATTTCATTCTTCAACAATACAACTCCATCCCCTGTCCCCTTCCTCTTCTCAAGAGGAAGGGGAATATTGCTCCATTTCTTCCATCTTACGTCTCTCCCTCTCTTCGAAGAGAGGGAGAACAAGAGGGTGAGTTGTGTCTGAAAAATATTCATACAGTGCTCCGATTCTCCCGCGAATACCAATCCCCTCAAATCAAGTATCGAGTTTCAGATTTCAGTTTTTACGTAATACGCAATATTACCTTTCGCTTTCTTTCCGCTTAAACCCGCTTCGCGGACTTTAAGCGGGTTGCCAATCTCTTTTCTTTTACCTTATACCCTATTCCATTATACCTTTATACCCTTATACCCATTTTTAATAGTACCGCAACCCTTTCCGGCCGATATCCGACCGGAACTGCATCCCATTGAATTTGATCTTATCCAGTTCCTCGTATACCCGGTCGATGGATTTCTGCAGCGTTTCTCCTCTGCAGGTGACGCCAAATACCCGGCCGCCGTCTGTGACGATTTTGCCTTTCCGCTCTTTGGTTCCGGCATGAAAAACTTCCGCGTAGTCAGCGTCCACGTCGGATAAACCTGTGATTTCCTTTCCCTTTGAATACTTGCCGGGATATCCTCCGGAGGCGGCTACCACGCAGGTTGCAAAATCGTCGGACAATTCCACCGGCTCTTCAGCAAAGCCACCTTCGATAACGGACTCCAACACATCCAGCAGGTCGCTCTCGAGCAGGGGCAGAATTACTTGTGTTTCCGGGTCGCCGAGGCGACAGTTATATTCCAGGACTTTGGGCCCATCTCTGGTAATCATTAATCCGCAATAGAGAAAACCGGTATATTGGTGTCCTTCCTCTTTCATGCCAGTCAATGTCGGTTCGATGATATCTTTCCGTACGATTTCGACGACTTCCTCCGAGGCCACCGGCGCTGGTGCATAGGCGCCCATTCCGCCGGTATTGGGACCGCGGCCGCCGTCATAGGCCGGTTTGTGATCCTGGGACGGCAGGAGCATTTTGTAGTTTTCTCCATCCGTGATCGCGATTATGGAGACCTCTTCGCCCTGTAGAAATTCCTCGATGACCACCTTATCACCCGCCTCACCAAAGGCGTGGCGTTTCATTATATCTTCTAACGCATCCAGGGCTTCGCCAATGGATTGACATATGATGACCCCTTTCCCGGCGGCCAGACCGCTTGCCTTCACAATCACCGGCAGGCTTACAGTCTTCAGATATTCCTTGGCGGGCCGAAAATTATTGAATGTTTTATAGCTCGCAGTCGGGATGTTGTGCCGCGCCATAAAATCTTTGGAAAACGCTTTGCTTCCTTCCAGCTGAGCCGCGGCCTTATCCGGGCCGAAGATAGCCAACTCCGCTTCCTGGAATGCATCAACCACGCCGTCCACCAGTGGCTGTTCCGGCCCGACTATGGTCAAATCGATCTCGTTTTCTTTGGCGAATTCTACCAATTCATCGATATCCGATGCGCCGATATCCACATTTTCTCCGAGCGATGCGGTGCCCGCGTTGCCCGGCGCAATGTAGAGTTTCGACAACCGCGGACTCTGTGCGACCTTCCAGGCGATTGTGTGCTCACGCCCTCCCGATCCGATAACAAGTACTTTCATGTTCATCCTTCCCTGCTAAAAATTGATTCCTTTTCGGATATACCTAATTCTTCTTCCAGTTTTTCCACTTCGTCCCGCAACTTCGCCGCTTTTTCGAACTCCCGGTTTTCCGCGGCTTCGGTCATTTCCTGCCGGAGCATCTCCAGCAGGTTCAAATCATCCATATCCTGCGAATATTTTTCCGTGATATCCGCGACTTTGGACGACTCCGTTTCCATTCGGGAGTTTGCGATGAAGGTCGACCCCATCACGTCATCAACCGATTTAATAATGGATTCCGGCTCGATGCCGTGTTCTTTGTTATACTCTTCCTGGATCTTCCGGCGGCGTTCCGTCTCATCGATGACCTTCTGCATGGAATCGGTCACCTTATCGGCATAGAAGATTACTTTGCCCTTCTTATGCCGCGCTGCGCGGCCGGCTGTCTGCATCAGCGACCGTTCTGATCTAAGAAAGCCTTCCTTGTCCGCATCCAGGATGGCCACCAGGGATACTTCCGGCAGATCAAGTCCCTCGCGTAAGAGATTGATCCCGACAAGGACATCGAATTCTCCCAGACGCAGATCCCGGAGTATGCTCACCCGCTCTACGCTGTCAATTTCCGAGTGGAGATACCGAACTCTGAGATTCATGTTTCGGAGATAATCAGTCAGATCTTCGGACATGCGCTTTGTCAGGGTGGTGACCAGGATGCGGGCGCCATCTTCCGTCCGGTTTGTAATTTCCTCTATGAGATCGTCAATTTGCCCCTTGGTTGGCCGGACGTCCACTTCGGGGTCCATAAGTCCGGTAGGCCGGATGACCTGTTCCACCACCACACCATCGCACTGTTCCAGCTCGTACGGGCCGGGAGTCGCCGAAACGTAGACACGTTTTTCGATAGTCTCTTCGAACTCCTCGAATTGCATGGGGCGATTATCCAGTGCAGACGGCAGACGGAAGCCATGTTCTACAAGAGTCTCTTTTCGCGCCCGATCGCCGTTGTACATCCCACGTATCTGCGGAATAGTGACGTGTGACTCATCAATGATGGTCAGGAAATCGTCTGGAAAGAAGTCGATAAGCGTGTATGGCCGTTCACCCGGTTCCCGGTTGGCGATATGCCGCGAGTAATTTTCGATACCGCTGCAGTAGCCCAGTTCCTGCATCATCTCGATGTCGAAGTTGGTGCGCTGTTCCAGTCGCTGGGCTTCCAGCAGTTTATTGTTATCCCGAAGCTCAATGAGGCGTTCCTCAAGTTCCTCCCGGATATCCTTGACGGCGCGCTTCATGTTCTCCTCTGTAGTCACGAAATGCTTGGCAGGATAAATGACCGCGGTATCTCTGGACTCCAGAATTTCCCCGGTCATGGGATCGATGATGCTGATATCTTCCAGCGTATCGCCCCAGAATTCCAGCCGAATCGGGTTTTCCGCGTACGCAGGATAGATCTCCACTGAGTCGCCCCGGACCCGGAAGGTTCCCGGCTCAAACGAGAAATCGTTTCGCGCATAGTGAATATCCACAAATTTATAGAACAGCGCTTTCCGGGCGTATTCCTGGCCCTTTTTCAGCAGGACCATCAAATCCCGGTATTCTTTCGGTGAACCGATGCCGTAGATACACGAGACACTCGCCACCACGATGACGTCGTCTCTGGCCATGAGCGAGCTGGTGGCCTTGAGCCGCAACTTATCGATCTCCTCGTTTACGGAGGAGTCTTTTTCGATGAAGGTATCCGTCACCGGCAAGTAGGCTTCCGGCTGATAGTAATCGTAATAGGAAATGAAGTATTCCACGGCATTCTCCGGAAAAAATGACCGGAGTTCACCATAGAGTTGGGCCGCCAGCGTTTTGTTGTGGGAGATAACCAACGTGGGTCGGCCGTAATTTTTAATCACATGGGCCATAGAGAAGGTTTTGCCGCTGCCGGTTACGCCGAGGAGTGTCTGGTGTTTATCTCCTCGGTCTAATCCTTCGGTCAGCTCCTCTATAGCCTGTGGTTGGTCTCCCCGTGGCTCGTAACTGGATACTAAGTTGAATTCTGCCATATTGGCATAAATTTAGGGCTCAATTAGGTACCAAGCAAGAGTTGGTTTGAAAAAAATAGAGCGGGAATTGATGGTAAATCTCATGGTTTTCCGAGATTGGGGCTAAAGCCCCATTGGATTTTGGGGTTCTTTAATCCCCGGGATAAATCCCGGGGCTAGTCATTTGAGTAAATTGTTTCAATGGCTTCTATCAAACTGGCCCCGGCATTCATGCCGGGGATTGATATGCTTCTGGCATGATTGAGGCTTTATTCTCTGGTTTCCGGGCTAAGGTTCAATCTATATTAATTCCTTGACCCCGTGTAAAAAGGCAGGACTATTCATATTATGCCCGAATGCCCTCGAAAGCCTTTCTCTGAATAGCCCCGCCATTTATGGCGGGGGTTCAATTGCTATGATACAATGGGAGGCTTGAGCCTCATTTCAGATTCCTCTCGTCTTCCAATTATTCTCCCAGGGGCTGAAGCCCCATTCTATTCTGATGTCTCTTTTCCCCGGGATAAATCTCGGGGCTAATCAAAAAGTGCTCCAGAACCAATTGATTTTTATCTGACTAGCCCCGGCCTTCAGGCCGGGGATTAATGCATCCAACAAAATCGGGGCTTTAGCCCCTCACTGTTCAAAATTGTAATGCTCCAGGAATTGCTGATATTCTTCTGCAAAAGTCACCGTCCGATGGTGATCCACCTGGCTCTTAATATACTCCCGAATCCTATCGACATGGGACTCGCTTACCGATAAGGCCATATAATCGGTTTGCCATCCAAAACGGATTTTAGTCAATTTGTTCTTGTTCACCCACCGTGAAGATTCACCCTTAAGGGACTGGACAACGTCAGCTATTGTTTGGGATGCCAGGAGGGATACAAGCGCATGTACATGGTCCTCTACACCGTTGATAAAATCCAGATGGATACTCTTCTGGATAGCATTCTCGCGGATATGGTTTAGAAGCTTTGGCTTTAGTTCTTTGGATATCAATGGTTGGCGGTTTTTCGTAGCCCAGATGAGATGGAGCCAGAAATGGATATACGGCATTGGATTCTCCCTGGGGCTGAAGCCCCATCTTTTAAGGTTTTCCGTTCCCCGGCCTAAAGGCCGGGGCTAGTCAGCTGTGTAATTAACTTCCTAGGCCTGTTTCTGAATAGCCCCGCCATTTATGGCGGGGGAAAATATGCCAAAAGATATTGGGGCTTTAGCCTCTCCGCATTCTCGGGCTGAATCTTGGGATTACAGGGGCTGAAGCCCCATTCTATTCTGATGTCTCTTTTCCCCGGGATAAATCCCGGGGCTAATCAAAAAGTGCTCCAGAACCAATTGATTATCAGATGACTCACCCCGCCTTCGGGACGGGGGATTGAAGCGCTTCTAGCAAGATTACGGCTTGAGCCTTCGAGTTCCGGGCTGAAGCTCATTCTAGTATTATTCCGCGATCCCCGCGCTAAAGCGCAGGGCTAATCATATTATGCCCGAATTCCCTCGATGGTCCTTTTCTGAATAGCCCCGGCCTTCAGGCCGGGGAAAATACGCCAAATACTATTGGGGCTTTAGCCCCTAAAACTTATACTGTTACCTGCTGCGCCCGCTTCTTCTCCACCGCTCCGGATTCAAAGCACGAGCTCTCAATGGTTCCGAATAGTTCATACTCATTGGCATCGGTGATGGATACGTTGTAAAACTCACCAATGTCGGCATCACCGGATTGGGCGGGGATACGGACGATACCGTCAACATCCGGGCTGTCGTATTCTGTCCGGCCGACGAATTCATTCTGAACCCTGTCATATTCATCGATGAGCACTTTCATGGTTGTGTCGACGTGCCGGTGGTTTTTCTTGAGCATGATGTCCTGCTGCATGAGCATGATTTCGTCTTTACGATCGTATTTGACCTGCTCGGGAACGTCATCCTCAAAATCATGGGCAATTGTTCCGGGCTCATGGGAGTAGGTAAACACACCAAGCCGATCAAATTCCACCTCTTGAACGAATTCGTACAACTCCCGGAAATCCTCTTCGGTCTCGGTGGGATACCCGACGATCAGGGAGGTCCGCAGGGCGAGATTTGGAATTGCTTCCCGCACCATCCGGATGCGCTTCAATATGCCTTCCCGATCCAGGCCCCGCCGCATATGCTTCAGCAATCTTGATGAGCCATGCTGTACCGGCATGTCCAGATAGGCGCAGATGTTCTCAGCGTCTGCCATCACCGGGATATTCTTTCGGGAGAAGTGTGCCGGATGCGCATAATGCAGGCGAATCCACTCCAGATCTTCAATTGTGGACAATTCCCGCATCAAATCATGAAGGTACACTTTTTCGTCCAGATCCCAACCGTATGAGGTAGTGTCCTGGCCGATGATCATGATCTCCTTCACGCCGTTGCTGACGAGTCGCTCGGCTTCTTTCATTAGCGACGGGATCGTCCGGCTCTGCTGTTTTCCGCGCATGATCGGTATGGAGCAGAAACTACAGCCGTTGTCGCAGCCCTCGGTGATTTTCAGGTACGCGTAATGGTTTGGTGTCAGGAGCGATCGCCAGTAGGTGGGATCGAATTCCATATACGGCTTGCCGCTGAGGTACTGGACGACCTCCGCCATCTTGCCCTG
The DNA here is from genome assembly GCA_021734025.1 of Candidatus Neomarinimicrobiota bacterium. Classification (NCBI taxonomy): domain Bacteria; kingdom Pseudomonadati; phylum Fidelibacterota; species Fidelibacterota bacterium. Next base: position 677 of record JAIPJS010000021.1, on the reverse strand, counting down.
TTCAAAAAATTTGTCGACCTCCGGGAGCGCTTCTTCCAGCTCTTCCGTGGCAAACCGGGACGGCAGACAGCCCATAACAAGCAGCTGCTTCGAGGGATCGGATTTCTTGAGTTCCGCGGCTTCCAGGATAGTATCCACCGATTCCTGGCGGGCTTCCTCCAGGAATCCGCAGGTATTTACCACAATGGCGTCCGCGGCTTCCGGTTTATCAATGGACTGAATATCCAGTTCACCCAGTCCGCCGAGTAGCACCTCAGAATCCACCAACGCCTTGGCGCAACCGAGACTGATTAAATGTATTTTCTTTTGACTCATATATATTCTTATCGTTTTTATTCTTTTATTCTTCCATAGTCAGGAAATGTAAGTGATAAAGGGTGGGACAACAAGGGGGAAAGCAGTGTTACAGTGTTCGAGTGTTCAGGTGTTCGGGAGAAAAGCGTGTATCCGTCGCGGCGGGGACGCCGACAGTTATGCTGTCGTGGAAAGAGACATCGATAAAGACGAATGGTGTTTCATTGAATCATCAAACATGTTTATAAAGAAATTCCTCAAAATTGACTATCCTCGCAGCAGAGCAACGAGGTATTGAGCCAATTTTGTGGTTTTACCACCGGAATTTCTTTGGCAACAACTACCAACAATCACCCGCGACGCAAGCGTCGGGGAATTCTTTG
>JAIPJS010000020.1 GCA_021734025.1 Candidatus Neomarinimicrobiota bacterium | reverse complement strand
AAAACACGAGCACAAAAAGGACACCCATTAGAAACCGTTGAAATGACATCATAACCTCCATGGTGTATGTATTACTTGCACTGATGATACGACCATACAACGCGTCAGATATGAGAATTGTTTCGTCTTGCCGCCTAACCTTAGATTAGATGTTAAAACTGATTCTGTAATCTCTGGCGTTCTGATCTTATCCGGATTTATAAATGTAATATTATCGGGGAGAAATTCCATGTAATCTCATTCAGAGAAACCCCGCATTGGGCTTTACAATAAACTGGTGGCATCATTTTACCCGAATGCTTATACTTCATGTGTTCACCTTTTGTACTACTCTTATTGTGGTGATAAACAAAAAGAGTCGATTCATCTTATCGTGGGAGTGAAGCGGAAATCGTTTAAACATCGCCGGGATGAAAACAGAAGGAGGCTATCATGGCAAAATCCAGACTGCTGACCGAAGTGAAGAACTCACTGCGCGCCAAGCATTACAGCTATCGCACCGAGCAAGCCTACATCCAATGGATCAAACGGTTCATCCTTTTTCACAAAAAACGGCACCCCGAGAATCTGAAAAGCTCCCACATCCAGGACTATCTCTCCTTTCTGGCAAACAAACAAAACGTCGCGGCCTCCACCCAAAATCAGGCCCGGGCGGCCATCCTGTATCTCTACCGGGAAGTGTTAAATCAGGAGATGGTGCTCGACAGCGAAGAAATCGACTTTGCCGCCAAACCGAAGAAAATACCCACCGTATTCTCCAGAGAAGAAGCGCGCACCGTACTGCAGCATATGACCGGACAAACCTGGCTCATGGCCAGCCTGCTCTATGGATCCGGACTGCGGGTCACCGAATGCCTCCGCCTCCGGGTCAAGGATATCGATTTCGACCTGAATCAAATCATCGTGCGGGACGGAAAGGGCAGCAAAGACCGCGTCACCATCCTGCCGGAATCGTTGGTTGCTCCCTTGCGACGTCAAATTGCACGCGTCTCGGCCCGCCGCAAAAGCGATCTGTCCAAAGATGTAAAAGGCGTCTCACTCCCCAATGCCCTGTCGGAAAAATATGTGGACGCCGCCACATCGCTGGAATGGCAATACCTGTTTCCGTCCAGAGATGTCTCACGGGATCCGCGAACCGGGAAAAAGTTGCGCCACCACTTTTCCACGTCAGGCCTGCAACATGCCGTCAGGCGAGCCGTCAAGAAGGCGGATGTCAATAAAGCTGCCAGTTGTCATACATTCCGGCACTCATTCGCTACCCACTTGCTGGAACATGGATACGATATCCGCACCGTCCAGGAACTCCTCGGACACTCCGACGTCCGGACCACCATGATTTATACCCACATCGTCAAAAAAGGCGGGCGGGCCGTCCAAAGCCCGATAGACGTTCCCGAATCCACACCGGACACCGAAGACCAAAAAATGAGCGAACCATCCTCTCCATATTACGGATACCGGTGCTCCGATTTTCCCGTGAGGTACCATCCGGAATTCCCGGCGAGGGCCAATGCGTAGCGGGAACCTGCTCGCCAACCGGTTGTTCCCCATACCATATACCTCATACCTTCTCCAGGCTTCATTCTTCAGTCTTCATTTTTCATTCTTCCTTCGGGCGGGATAGTGGTTACTTGGACATTGGATATTCAATTCGTTGTTGTCCCCCTGTCCCCGGAACGAGCTTTCTCTGCCGTGAGCGAAAAATGCCGGGTGTATTAGAGGCGACACATCGATGAGTCGGAAGGCAGGTACAACAGACAACAAACCACCAACAACGAACAGTTTTTCCCTTCTGCCTTCTCCTTTCTCCAAATCTATGGAGCCCCCCGGCTTTACAGCCGGGGTCCCTGCTTTGACTCCGCCATTGGGCGGAGTCTGGGCGGAATCCCGCCCAGAAAACCATTCCATCCACGGGTTTACACACGTGGTTTTCTGCATGGCGGGATAAAACCTGCTAATGCAAGGGCTACCAACGTGTTGTCCCTTATACCCGTATACCCCTATACCCAATCAGTTTACTGCTGTCAGACGCGGCTTCGCCATCTCGGTCACATGACCGGGAGACGGCAGGTACGGATATACCCCACAATCATCACGACCCCGCAATGTGCTCCCCATGAGTTCAACAAAACAAATAAAGTGCTAACAAATAGCTCACAAAAATTCAGTGATTGGCGATGATTCCGCGCAACTGTCGTGCTTACCGCAACAAAACTCTTTCCCCAAAGAAGGATTTGCTGGCAATGCCCGACAACAAAATCATAAATAGTATCCAATCCACTGTGAGTGCTGTACCGTATAACTGAATTCGAAAATCAAAGTAGGGGATTCCCATAGGCGAATCAACAGGAAAAAGCGGCAGAGAAGCCATTGAAGCACCTTCGCGATGATCGGGCACCACCTTCCCAGTAAAAAAATTCCGGTTGTGATCTCAACAGGAAAACCCCGATATTTACAATGAGAATCTGGAGACTACCGCGGTACGAAGTATTCAACAGCCGCGATCCAGTCATAGAGTACATTTTTTGTGAATTGTATTAAAAATGGAGGTAGTATGACCTTCCGTGTTCTAGTAATTACGCTATGTCTTATCCTGTCCGGGACCGCTTCCGGACAATTCTTCACCCGGGATTGGAAGGTCGATTACCTGGTCCACGACATTATCGATATCGATCAAGATAACGTCCCGGAACTCGTCAACATCCGGAACGACACCACCTTTTTCTACAACAGTAAAAACTACAACCTGGAGTGGGAGCTACCGGGAAAAAGATTGTATCCCAGTGATGTGAATGCCGCGTCAGCTCTGTTTAAAAATCCGAGACTCTACTATCCCTACCGGGATTATAACAGGGATGGCAATACGGATGTCCTGATCTGGCAGAAGAATGTCTTTCAGATCGTAGACGTCATACACAACTCAGTGATATTCAGCCATACCGAAGCACCGGGGGTTCGCATTATCCCATTCCTTGCGAACATGGGGACTGGTTCTATGAAACTATTCATCAACGCAATCGGCGGCGATACGCTCCGGAAGACCTATATATATTCCACAGATATACCGACACCCGGTGACTCATCTCTGGTGGGAGGGCTGCCACCGTACTTTAAACTCTATCAAAACTATCCAAATCCATTCAACGCCAGCACAGTTATTAAGTACAAAATCGGCCAGATGGGACACGTTAAACTCAACATCTACAATGTCCATGGTGAATTAATCGATGTTCTTCTGGACACCCGGCAAAACTCCGGACAATATACCATCCCCTGGGATGCTGCCGGACTCAGTTCCGGCACCTACTTTTACCAGATAGTAATGGATGGGCGGCCCATCGATGGCAAAAAAGCCATCTACCTCAAGTAATCAAAACTCAGGGAATTTTACTAACAGGAGGTGAAGCGCAATCCTCTAAATTGGGTGTTTTGTTGGTTGTTGGTTGTTGGTTGTTGGTTGTTGGTTGTTGGTTGTTTCTTTTTCCTTATCCCGTATACCCCTATACCCTTATATCCTTCCTTCTCCTCATCCCCCGACCTCCATCAGCCGGTCCAACACTTCCCACGGTACCCGATAAACCGTCCCGTGGCGCGTTCCCTCGGGAAAATTAATGCGGCCGGAAATGTCCGTCCAATTTTCCAGGTCTTCCGACATCACCGCTCCCATATTGTGGTCAATATATTTGTCAAAATAGACAATCCATTTCCCATCGATTTTAATAGCCGTCGGCCCTTCAGCCCAGTAATCACCCGTGATCGGTTCCGATGGCTCACTGTAGGGGCCTGCTGCCTGGTCCGCTGTCGCCAGCCGGATATTCTTCTGCGGTTCGAACGGCTTGTTGGTCTCGTCCTTTAAAAACATCATGTACGTGTCGCCCTCTTTTTCGATGGTCGCATCGATGACGTTGAAGCCCTTGTTGTAGAAAATCTCCGTATCGGCGAACTCCTGGAAATCTTTGGTCCAGGTATAATACATACGGTGATTGTTCCCCGGAGCTGGCGGCTCTTCGCTGCTCTGATTATCCGTCTCGGGAAATCGGCCCGGAATTGTCGTTGCCCAGAAGATGAGATATCGCGCGTTGGCCTCGTCGTAATACAGTTCAGGCGCCCAGCAGTTCTTCGCATCCGGCTCATGCTCCATCACCGGGATATACTGCTGTTCCGACCAATGGATGAGATCTTCCGAGTTCGCATATCCGATGCCCTTCTCCCACCAGCTCACCGTCCAGGCCATATGGTACAGTCCGTCCGGCCCCTGGATAATGCAGGGATCACGCATCAGTTTGTCAGCGGTAAGCTCCGGTTTCAGAAATGACTCATTATTATTCAGCGCCTTAAATGTGTAGCCATCCAGACTATACGCCAGATGCAATCCATCCTCGCCATTCCCCTGGAAATACGAAAACAAGTACACATCCTTCTGCGCCTCCTGGCCGGCACAGGCAGTTATAGCAAAGCCAATTACGATTAAACCAAGTACGAGTAATTTTCGCATAATTCCCGTCCGTTGTTAGTGATTCATAATAGGTTAGCGCGATTTTGTTCTGAGCAGATGTACTAATATACCACCGACTTAATGAAAAAGCCCACCTCGAAAACACAAACAAAATGGTGCATAAATTTTCGTCCCCCGGGGCTTCTGAGCCATTCCGACCGACCGGAAGCGAGCGTCTCGTGAGGGATCCCGTTTGGAAAAGAATCTCATAAAACAATTCTCCTTCGTATGAGGAATGAGATCCCTCAGCTCCTCCGATGAAACGGAGTCCCTCGGGATGACTAGATACGTCAATTTCTTGAACTTGCCATTTTTTTCGGCCTTCGAATTCCTTTCGTATGAACGACTGGTGCGGTGAGGAAACGGGAATTCAACTGTTTGACCGAATCCGGCCCATGCCGGATGAGGGAGTTTTGAATTCCCGCCGAACCGCAGTGTAGTCGCCCTAGAACGGGACATCACCGCCGGATTTTTTCATCAAAGCAACTCAATCCCCAGGAAGGGGGAAATTCTTCGTCTGCTTGGCAGCCCGTCTCTCCCTCTCTTCGGAAGAGAGGGAGAACAAGAGGGTGAGTTGTGTTGGTAAATGAATATCCTGTGTGTTGCTTATTCTTAATTTGTTCTTCGTGGTTTCTTTGCGTCCTTCGCGGCTCAGTCGTTTTTTTCCTCTCCGGCCTCCGGTTTCCCCTTTCTTCATTCTTCCTTCAGGGAGTCGGGCGGGGTACTTCATTGGCTATTGGACATTCGACATTGGATATTCAATTTGTCCCTTTCTCCCTTCCTCCTTCCTCCCTTTTCCCCCCTATACCCGTTTTATCAAGCTGCCGCCGGATAATCCGCCACGCTTTTTCCAGATGCCGAAGCTCCGTCCGCAGGTTGCCGATAGCAATCCGGAGCACGTATTTTTCGTTCAGTTTCGTATGGGAGAGAAACACCTCTCTCGTCCCATTGATGGCGTCAAGCAGTTGCGCATTCAGATCGTTCAAGGCTGCTTCGTCATCCATTCCCTCCGGATGGACGCGGAAGCAGAGCGTACTGAACGGCGTCGGTGCCATCATCTCGAACTGCGGATCTTCCTCAATCCAGCCTCGAAACGTGTTTGCATATTCAATGTGCTGGCGAATCCGGCTGGCAAGCCCCTCGTGACCAAAATACCGAATCACAAACCAGAGCTTCAGCGCCCGGAACCGGCGGCCCAGCTGGATGCCGTAGTCCATCAGATTTTCCGTTTCACTATCCTCGGCCGTCCGAAGATATTCCGGCACCAGACTGAACGCCCGCTTCACCACTTCGGGATGCCGGGTATAAAACGCGCTGAAGTCGACGGGGACGAACAGCCACTTGTGGGGATTCATCACCAGGGAGTCGGCGCGATCGCAGCCGTCCAATACGTACCGCATCTCCGGCACCACCGCCGCAGCGCCTCCGTACGCAGCATCCACATGCAGCCAGAGCTCATCTTGCTCGCAGATATCCGCAATCGCCGGCACCGGATCGATGCTGGTGGTAGACGTTGTTCCCACCGTTGCCACCACGCAGAACGGCTGCCAGCCGGAGTCACGGTCTTCGGCGATGGCTTTTTCCAAAAGATCCGGACGCATCCTGAATTCCTCATCCGACGGAATCTTCCGGACACCTTCGGTACCAATGCCCAGGGTAATCGCCGCCTTTTCAATGGATGAGTGCGTCTGGTCAGAACAGTACAATCTGAGTCTCGGCACATCTGTACCGGCCAGTCCCTTTTCTCTGGAGGTTGGCACCGCCCGTTCCCGGGCCGCCGCAATGCCGTGCATTGTGCTCACTGACGCCGTATCGTACACGATACCCCAAAAAGAGTCCGGTAGTCCCAGCATTTGGCGGAGCCAGGAGAGCACAAGCTTTTCCAGTTCGGTGGCCGACGGACACGTCTTCCAGAGCATTCCGTTCACATTAAACGCCGCCGCCAGCAGTTCGCCCAGAATGCCCGGCCCGCTCCCGGTGATGGAGAAGTACGCCAGGAACTCCGGATGATTCCAGTGGGTCATCCCCGGCATAATCACCTGGTCAACATCTAGTAAAATTTCCTCGAACGATTCGCCCATTTCCGGTGCCATCTGGCGCAGATTCCCGGCAACCTCGCCGGGACGCACCTCCGGCAGCACCGGGATATCGTCCATCCGTGAAAAATAATCAGCAATCCAGTCCGCCAGGTCGTGGGCATATTTCCGGAACTTCTCCGGCGGCATGTCTCCGAGGGGGTATTTGGCGTTCATAATCACTCCAATGCTAATCTTATTGCTTCTTAATCTTAATCCTCCCAAGGGGATCCCTTCGGGATAATCTTACTCTTAATCGGTGTTTTCCTTAAAGTATTGCGTACTGCGTATTTTTCGCGTAATTGAATTTCATTAGCGCTCCTTCAGGGCTCTGGTTAAAATTGGGATCTCCCTGCCCCAGGGCTTTCTCCTGGGCTGTCATATGTCGCCCCTTTGGGGCTTTCCCGTCCCTGTCTTCTCTATCGTTTATCTTCTTCCCCTTCCCATTCTTCTCCGGCGCGATGGATTTCATTCTTCATTCGAGGTGTTTGGGGAGATAATTGGAAGCTGGATATTGGACATTCCTCGGTTGGATTTTCGATCTGTTCCATTCTCCCTTCTGCTTTCTCCCTTCTCCGGTTTTTCCCTTCTTCACTCTTCATTATTCATTCTACATTCCTCATTCGGGGGAAGGCGATGGGCACTTGGACATTGGATATTCATCGGTTGGACATTCATCTACCCGGTCAGCCATCCCTGGCGGGATATGCATTATTTTTTATGCTTTTGTATTCTCACCAATACATTGATGGGTTGAAAGTAATCGCCCCTTCCGGGCTTATCCAAACCATTCTATTCTTTTTCTCTAATTAATATGTTTTTCTCAGCGGTCTCTGCGTCTCTGCGGTTATATTTTTTAATAAGTGTTAATCCGTTATTTCTGCGTTTATCTGCTCCGGGAGTAGTCCCTTTTGGGGCGTGCTATTTCTTCATCCCGATCCGCATCCGTATCGGCCACGTTACGTTCTTCTCTTCCTTGGGATTTTCCCAGAGATGGCTCATCGCGTCCCGGATCTCATCTACGGGACTATATCCCTTATCTCTATGAAATCTCTTGGCAGCCGACCAGGTATTCAAATACCCGAGAAACCGTTCCAGATCCCAGTGATGGCTGGCCCGAAACTCCGGTGCGTCGATTTCATCGAATGGAAAATCTATGGACTGATAGCCGTTATCCACGTACTCCCGCTCCGGCGGCCAATACGGCCCGACAATTTCTTCGAGATATCTGGTAATCAACGGTTCCATCTCCTTGTTGACGGACGGTTTGAGGTAACACCACGCCGCCAAAATTCCACCAGGGCGCAAAACGCGATTCACCTCTTTGAAAAACGCCTCGAAGTCCAGCCAGTGCAGCGCTTGCGAAATCGTGACAAGATCTATGGAATGAGCAGGGAGTCCGGAGTGGTATGCTGTTGAGACAAAGTAAGTTACATTCTCATGGGGAAAGGCATTCTCCACCTGGGAAGCGCTGGCATCTGATGCAAATACCCGCTCAAAGTACGGCGCGATTCCGATAGCGGTCTGCCCGCTGCCGGTGGCGCAATCCCAGGCGATATCATAATTTTTACATTGTTCTGCGACAAATTGATACAGTTCCTCGGGATAGCCGGGACGATATTCGGCGTAATCCTCGGCGTGCCCGGAGAAAAGATCTTTGAACTTCCCCACCGGTTTTAGCGGCGGCTCGCCAGTTTGGCCAGCAGACGCAGAATCTCCAGGTAGAGCCAGACCAGCGTCACCAGCAGACCGAATGAGGCGTACCATTCCATGTATCGTGGAGCACCTGCTTCCACACCGGACTCGATAAAGTCGAAATCCAGCACCAGGTTCAGCGCAGCGATAATTACGACGAATACACTAAAGCCGATTCCGATGAGGCCACTGGAGTGAATAAACGGGATCTGCATTCCGAAGAAACCGAGAATCCACGTAAGCATATAGACCAGGAAAATCCCGCCTGTGGCTGCGGCAACGCCGAGTTTGAAATTCTCGGTGACCTGAATCAATCCGGTGCGATATGCCGCCAGTAATCCGAACAGCGTTCCGAAAGTGAGGAAAACCGCCTGCAGCACTATCCCCGGGTACTGGGCTTCGAATATCGCGGAAATTCCGCCGAGGAACAGCCCTTCGAGTACCGCATAGATGGGAGCAGTTATAGGCGACCACGTCTTCTTAAATACGGTGATCAGCGCTACGATCAAACCACCGATAGCCCCGCCAATCATATACGGCATCACTGCACCGGATGAACCCGCCGAGAAAAAGATATTCCACGTCCAGATCGCCGGTAGCATTAACAGCACCAGCAGAGTCGCCGACCGGTTCACCGTCCCCTGCAGGGACATGGTATCCCGTCCGGCAGAAGCATAATCCAAATTCTGAAATGTGTTCGAGTTGAGCGCCGGATTGGCCGTGCGCATAACAGTGTTCGCCATATAGATTCTCCTTTAATGACAGATTATGTTCAATTTGTGAAATGAATAATATTCCGTTGCTGGTTGATCTGCAAGGGATTTTGACGAATGAGTCATTCCGACCGAACGAAGTGAGCGGAGGAATCTCGTGAAGTCTTCTTTCGGAGTTAAGAGGATGACTCCTTCTTCTGTTTAACTTCGGCCTCCAAGTCTATTTCGTCTCAATGCCCGGCGTACCGAGGCATTGCGGGAATCAGCTGTTTGACCGAAGGGAGTTCTGAATCTGATAGGCAGGATGAAATAGTCGTACTAGAAAGGAATGCGGTCGCCGGATTTTTGGGCACATTTTTTAAAAGTGTCAAACACAACTATGTTATTTGTTGTGAATGGAGCTCCCCGGGCATTACAGCCGGGATTCATTTTTTGACTCCGCCAGTGGGTTGAGTCCGGGCGGGATAAATTTTTAGTTATAGTAGTTACCAGGCAAAACTAGCCACTAAAAGGCCCCTACTTTTTTCTTGATAAAAAAGTAGCAAATAATCAATGCAGTGTTTTCAATTTTGACCGCTGATGTGACTCACTCCGGGCCAGAACTGAAACTCCCTTCGCTTCCACAGCCGGTTCTGGCTTTCTTACGCTCAGGAGAAGTATATACAAAATTAATCCCAAGGCCAATTGGATTGGAATCGTCTTTTCTTATGGAAACTCAGTGTTTGAGTACCCAAATAGAAAATGAGAGGACTATTAACCCTTGGGGCAATATTATGAAAGACCATCCATCGATGTAGAAGTGCGAGTTCTGAGTTTCCTTGATTTTTTCTGCCCGTTTTTTATCAAGAAAAAACGGGCAAATACAATAAAAAGGGTTATTGCCGAAAGGAACCGTAATCAATCCACCCCATAAAACCCCATAAGAATCTCTGGCAACCCCCGCCGCCAATACGCCCAGCTGTGATCCTCCGGGGCAGTCATGTAGCGAACGCGAATTCCCCGATCCCGCAAAGCATCCCGAAAAGAACTGGCCGCTTGCACAAAATCGTAGTCCTTGATCGTTCGCTCAAATTGCCCCACCTGGATATACGCCAGCTGAAATGGGTGTTTCCGATTCAAACTATGGGCATATTCGATGATCCATTGGTCATCATAGGAAAAATGTCCCGACTGCCCGGCAATCATTCCGAAGAGATCCGGGCGACGCAATCCCGCATAAAATGCAGCTAACCCACCAAAACTCTCACTAATGATCCCCGTTTTTCGTCGCTCTCTTGACAGGCTATACTGGTTGCTGTAGGATGGGATAATTTCGTCAGCCAGCATCTTGAGGAAATCGGGATTGTTACCGTATTCGCTGGCACGATCGACCGGATCGATCATCACGATCACCAGCGGACGAATTTTCCCGGCGGCAATCAGGTTATCGGCGAGGACATCAATCTTTCCGTAATTCAGGTAGTCGCTCCCGTCGAGACAATACAACACTGAATACGGATTATCATTCGGAAATTCCGGCGGCAGATAAATATGGATTGTGCGCTCACCGGACAGAATGGTGCTTTCCCACTGCTCAGTGACTATCCTACCAGACGGTATCTCACTATTTTTTTGTGTCCACGGGGACGGCTCGTACTTCGGCATCCGCATTTCCGAATTGAGCCCATACGCCCCCATCGTCGTATCAGGATTTTCAGGGTCGAGCATCCATTCGCCATCTTTGACTAACTTATAATCCAGCCGGGCGTCTACGGGAAAGGAATGCTCGCTGAAGTAAATATCCGTCCGGCCGAGCCGGGCCATGCGACCCACCTCCGGATCCCAGTTATTGAAAAAACCGACCACGCTCACCGATTCCCGAACTTCGCCGCGATAGATGAAATAGCACTTTTCTCCCTCGGTGATCGGTGTTCCGGTCTTTTCGAGAACACGATTAAACTCCCGGACAACCCCTTCGCGCTCCTCATTATTCGCCGCGTTGTTATACAGATAGATAAAGTGCGGAAAATTCATGATCTCCGGCTGCCAGATACCAGTCTGGGCGTACGGACTCGATATAGCCGAGAGGCAAAATAGGGAAAGAATAATCAGCGATTTCGGTTTAGATATCATTGGGGAATTCAATTTAGGGTAGTATATCACCTTTGTATGTGGTAATCAATTGTTGGTAGTCTTGCAGGTCAGTGTTTGTAGTTCATTGTTAGTTGTTCTTAGTTAGGGACCATCTACATTACAAACCGAACTCGTTTTCTGAGCATCCTTTCAATTTTTTCAACTCACCACGAACCACTAACAACTAACATTTTTTCCATTTTTCATTCTTTCTTTCCAGGAATTAAACCCGCGAAAACAGTGGCTATCAACCGGTGTCCCCCTATACCCTTATATCTTTCTTGACGCCTCCTCCACCAGATAAACGATTGAGCGATACGGCTTTCCCACTGCATCCGACATTCCGATCTCACACGTGCGGGAAGAGGAATAATATCCACTCACTTTTTCAAGATTTCTCACTTCCTTCGACTCCCCGGTTGTCGCTGAATTCGTCAATTCCGGATAGAGTAGTCCCCGGTCGCCAGCAAATCCGCAACAACCGTGATGTTCCGGAATTATTGCTTGCTCTGTACATTGCTCTGCAATCGATTTCATCAGATCTGTTTGTCCCATTTTTTCCGTGCTGCAGGTCGGATGAATCACCGACAAACCCGGCACTTTCCGCACGTGCAGTTTCGGGAGGATTTCGGAATGCAGAAATTCCACGATATCCCGGAAGTACAATTTTTTCCACCGTTCCAGAAATTTTCCTTTCAGGATTTTGCTATACTGCATTAGCGAGTGTGAACAAGGACTGGTATCGCATACTACGGGAATCGTTCCGCCCCGGCTGGCGCTCCAGAGGGAATTCATCGTCCGCTCTGCCATCGTTTTATACGCGCCAATATAACCCTTCGAATTCCACGGCTGCCCGCAGCAGAGATCGGCGACGTTCGGGGGTACGATGTACGAAATTCCAGCCCGTTGCAACACACGAGCAAACGAATCGTCCACGGATTTATCGCTTCGTTCACCGGGAAAATTCCCGGCAGTCCTCGTGAGGCAACTCGGAAAATAGACAACCCGAGGTTTTTCAGTCTCCCCATTGGAGGGTGATAGTGCTCCCCTGTACCCAACTGGTATATACCGGTTCCAGGCGGGAATTGCTCCGCTGCTCCACCGGTTAAAGCGCTCCCACATCCGAAGCCAGCGTTTCTGTCCGATAACGCCTTGTATCTCCACTGCCACCGATAATCCGAACCGGATTAATCGGGTCACAGTCCCAAAATTTCTTTCGACCATTCCAGCACATCTCCGCTGAATTGGCGATTTTGACTCCCGGCGCAAATCCTTCATCAGCCGGCCGGTATCGATGTCCACCGGACATGCGGTACCGCAGAGTCCATCGGCGGCGCAGGTATCCACCCCCTCGTAGAGATAATCCTGTTCCAACGATTTCGCTACGGCCTGCTCTTCAGATGATCCGGTGGAAAGTCTCGCAATTTCCCGCTGGATCACTATTCGCCGCCTCGGTGTGGTAGTCAGATCCCGCGAGGGACAGGCCGGCTCGCAGAATCCGCACTCCACACATTGGTCGACGATCGGATCAACCTCCGGCATGGATTTAATATCCTGAAGATGTACCCGCGGGTTCTCGTTCAGGATGACGCCGGGATTCAGAATATTCTCCGGATCGACTGCCTGCTTCAGGCGATGCATGATATTATAGAGTTCCGGGCCCCATTCGGCCTCTACAAACGGCGCCATGTTGCGACCGGTACCGTGTTCGGCCTTCAGCGAACCACCGTACTCCACAACCAGCTCTGCGATGTCATTGAGGAGATTTTCGTACCGAGTGGTTCCTTCCCGGTCAAAATCCTGTGCTATAACGAAGTGGAGGTTTCCGTCCTTGGCGTGGCCGAAGATGATGCCGTCCTCGTATCCGTTGGCATCGAGCAACCGCCGGACTTTCTGTGTCGCCGCAGCCAGCCCCCCTCCCGGGAATGCGATATCCTCGATAATTACCGAGGTGCCGGCCTTCCGCACCGCGCCGACGGAGGGATACAACCCTTTTCGTACCTTCCAGAGGCGATCCCTGTAATTCTGCTCCGTAGAGAATCCGGTGGATAATTCTAACATTTGCCCGGAGATCCATTCTTCCCCTTCATTGATGAATTCTGCAAGTTTTTGTTGCGTCTCTGCCTGAAATTCCACCAGCAGGGCCGCCGCGGTTTCGCTGACTCCCCGGATCTCCTGAGGCACGCCGGACTGATTCTCCACCGACCGAAGCGACGCCCGATCCATCAACTCCACCGCTTCCGCGCCCATTTCCTGCAACGGGCCGACTGAATTTACCGCTTCTTCCAATGATTGAAACACCGTCAGCGCCGTCGCCTTCTCCGGATAATCCGGTAGCGTTCTGAGCGTCACGTCTGATATAAACGCCAGCGTCCCCTCCGATCCCACCAGCAGATGGCAGAAAATATCGAACGGATCATCGAAATCGACAAACGCGTTCAGGCTGTATCCGGTGGTATTTTTTCGGCGGTACTTTCCGCGTACCTTTGCCAATAATTCCGGATTTGATCTGATTCTGTCCCGCAGTGAACCCAACGTAGCCGCCAATTCGGATTCCGTATTCCTGAAAGCCTCCGCGGCTTCGACATCTCTGGAATCGTAGCAGTGTCCGTTCGGAAGGATAAACCGAATATCCTCCAAGGTATGATAGGAGTTGTGCCGGACCCCACAACACATCCCGCTGGCGTTGTTGGCGATGATGCCGCCGATCATGCAGGCGTTGATGGACGCCGGATCAGGGCCGATCTTGCGTCCCAGCGGACGCAGATGCATATTCGCATGCGCCCCGATGACACCCGGCTGCAACCGGATGCCTTCCCCACCGTCGAGTATTTCGTGCTCCCGCCAGTACCGGCTGATGTCCACCAGGATCCCGTCGGTAATGGACTGGCCGGAAAGGCTCGTCCCCGCCGCCCGGAAGACTATGGGTTGCCAGGTTTCCAACGCAATACGGAAGAGATTCCGGATGTCATCCTCCGTCTTTGGCTGCACCACCGTCTCGGGAATAAGCCGATAGAAGCTGGCATCGGCAGCGAATCCATAACGATCAATAGGACGGGAGAGGATCTGATCTTCGGGGAGGGAGTTGGAGAGGATTTTATGGAGGTGATTTGTTTGCATTAAACGTTTTCGATTATACTTCCCTCAATTTAAAATCCGAGTTCAAATCGTCGTCCATTCTTCGACAAATTGTTTGCCCCTGCTCAAGACATGTTCAGAATAAACGTTGAAAAGTTAACTCTGAGCACGTCGAATAGTGAAATCATCTGTAAATATTACCTAAACCCACTTTTTTCCAGCCAAAAAAGTGGGCAGAAAGGCCCGAAAACTCAGAACTCGCACACTTAATAATTCAAAATGGTCTTTTATAATTTTCGCATTCAATTTAACTATTTCACTAAATTTCTATTATGGTGCTCAAACACTGAGTTTCCGTTAAACTACAAAAAACTTGCATCCATATGTTTATATGGTGTCTCCTGAATATCGGTAAAATTATATACAAATTTGTATATAAAACTTATAATAATTATTGAACAGCGCATTTCATCCGATAAACTTACTCTATTCGCCAGTTTTAGATAACGCCGATTCCATCTGTTTTTTTCCGGAAACTCATCTGTCTGAGCACTCAGATTAAGATTCCAATAGTTCAACCGTACGAATAGCAAAATTATGAAAGACGCTGAATTGAAAGGGAGTGCGAGTTCTGAGTTTCCAGGCCCTTTTGGGTACTTTTGGGGCCAACAAAAGTACCATTAATAAAAGTTTTCGGAGGCAGGTCGGTGTAAATATTCTTGATACAATTTAGGTCAGCGGATTTTTTGAATTTTTGTCTGATGGATTCCCTTTGGATCTTAAAAAGAGTAAGTAAAAATTCTGCCATCCCGCCGGGGCTCAATCTGGATTTGGGGTATTTAATCCCCGTCCTGTCCGGGTGGAACGGCACTATTCAAGGATTGCCGTATGAATATCTGTGAGGTAAAAACAGTAAAAAAAATCACCGCAACGAATCCTCCAACACGGTCGCACTATCCGTTTTCTCATCCCGGTACTTCACGATCAGCGGCGTGTAAATTGAAAGCCCGTTCTCTTCGGCGAAGTCCTTCTCAATCTTCCGGGAGCCAGGCACCACCACGGCATCCTCCGGCACCACCAGCGGTTCCCCAGGCTTCGCGCGGATCACTTCCTCATTCACCAGATCGTAGATCGGTGTTCCCGCCGTCAGCGTAACGCCCGCGCCGATGACGGCGTTCTGCTTCACGATTGTCCCCTCGTAGATCCCGCTGCTGCCGCCCACCATCACGCCGTCCTCCACAATCACCGGCAACGCGCCGATGGGCTCCAGCACCCCGCCGATCTGTACGCCGGCACTCAGGTGCACCCGGCTGCCGATCTGGGCACACGATCCCACCAGCGCGTGGGAATCCACCATGCTCTCCGCATCCACATACGCGCCCACGTTGATATACACCGGCGGCATAATCACCACCTCCGGAGATATGTAGGAGCCGTCGCGGATACTCGAACCGCCGGGCACCTGTCGCACCTGATTCTCTAGCGTCAATTGCTTCAGCGGGTAAGTGTGTTTGTCAAAATACCGGAACTGTTCGTTCACCGAATAGTCCACCAACTTCCCCATGCGGAAACCAATTAGAATCCCCTCTTTGACCCAGCTTACCGCCTTCCAGCCGTCAGACTGCGGCTCTGCAGATCGGACAGTTCCCTCGTTCAGCAGTGATTTAAACTCAGTAAAGAGGGTCTCATCCTGCTCGGTATAGTTATCCGGATTTTCGTCGTATAATTCCTGAATACGTTCTTTGATTTGGTCAGTCGTCATGAAATAAGCCCCATCGATTTCGCCACGGCCAGTAACTTTTTCCTGTTCTCGTCTGCTATCGGCACCATCGGCAGGCGGAATTTTTCCTGAATTTTCCCCATGGCTGCCAGTACCGTCTTCACCGGGATCGGATTCGTTTCAAAGAAGTTCGCCTCCATCAGCGGAAGCATCGTATAATGGAGTTCTCTGGCCCCAGCGAAATTGCCACTCAGCGCCTGCTCAATCATCTTGGACATTTCGGCCGGCATCTCGTTGGCAACCACCGAGACTACGCCGTCTCCGCCCAGCGCAACTATCGAGAAAGCGTCGGAGTCATCCCCGGAGAGAACGCTGAAATCATCCGGACAATTATCGATAATATGCATGATCTGCTTGAAATTTCCGGACGCTTCCTTGGTGGCGACGATGTTCGGGATCTCTGCCAATCGCAACTGCGTCTCCGCAGAGATATTGCTGCTGGTGCGGCCCGGTACATTATACATCACGACAGGGATTTCAATGGACTCGGCGACGGCCTTATAATGCTCGTACAGGCCGGCTTGAGTTGGCTTATTGTAATACGGTGAGACCACCAGTACCCCATCGGCTCCCAGCGATTGGGCGAGCTGCGACATCTCGATAACCTTTGCAGTACTATTGGTTCCGGTTCCGGGAATAACCGGAATCCTGCCGTCGACGACCTCCAGCACCGCTGTAACCAGTTCAGCAAATTCATCTTTGGAAAGCGTGGCCGCCTCGCCGGTGGTGCCGGACGGGAGAATCATATCCGTCCCGGATTCCAAATGCCACTCTACCAGTGAATGCACCGACGGGATATCAATATCGCCCTGCTCATTGAACGGGGTCACCAGTGCGACGCCGGCCCCCGTAAATCGTTTATTGCTCATGCTTGTCCTTCCTGTAAAATATCGTCGATTAAATCGTGTATGGTGTACAGCCCCTGTTTCCCTTCCAGCCATTCCGCTGCAATAACGGCTCCTTCCGCTAAAGTCTTCCGGGATTTTATCGAATGACTGAATTCGATCCGGTCGTGTTCCCCTTCGATGACAATCCGGTGATTTCCGTAGACATCTCCTACCCGTGACGATGAAATCTGCAGCTGCTCAGGTTTGATCCGACCGTCCGGATTCCCGACCAGGAGTTCGGACTTCGAATCGAACTGCTTCAACGCGATCTTCCCGAGTTCCAATGCCGTCCCGCTGGGAGCATCGGATTTTTTGGTATGGTGCTCCTCGTGGATAGTGATATCGTAATTCTGCGATCCGAATAGTTTTGAGATGAATTCCGTTCCCCGGAAAAAGAGGTTCACCCCCAGCGCAAAATTCGGCGCATAGAGACACCCGATGCCAGACTCTTCAACCGATTTTTCCACCGATTCAAGCTGATCATACCAGCCCGTGGTGCCGATGACAATATTATTCCCGGTCTTCCCGGCGATGTCTACATATTCCGGTACCATCTCTCCCACTGAAAAGTCGATGAATGTGACGTTTTCCGGCGCATTCTCTTCGGTCAGGGGATGGTCAATATCGAACGTTTCCACAACCTCGTGGCCGCGCGATTCGGCCTGTCCCGCCACATGTTGACCGGTGTTCCCAGTCCCGATAACGGCAATTTTCATTCGGATGTCTTTCCGGAGTTTGCGTTAAAGATTTCGTGAAAAAGTGTACTGAAAATTTCGCTAAGATTAAAGTCTTTCACGGCCAGCAACCACCGGTTGGAATTTGGCGAATACGGGAAAAAATCGTATTCGAATTTCTCAAGAATTCCGATCAAATTGCGGTATTCTTCGGAGTTGGTTGTCAGTGACTCGCCCACAATTCCAATGATCCCGATCTCCGTCTCAGTTCTGCATTCGATTTCATCGGAGAGCTCCTCACAGAATCGGTCGATCAATCTTGGTTCTCCGGGATCAACTATTGCAGTCATAGCATTCGGCGACTGCATGGTGAGATAGATTTGGCTCCATCCGGCGGAATTTATGAGATCGGCAAATTGCTCGCGGGATTGAGCAGTGCCGCTGAGTTCTATGCGGACGAGGTCACGTACCGCCGTCAGACAGTGGATGCCTGCCCCGGTTTTATCTCCGGAGAGCACCGTTCCCTGCTTTTCCGGCGCAAACGTGTTCCGGATATACACTGGAATATCTCGTTCAATGGCCGGCAGCACCGTCCGCGGATGCAGCACCCGGGCGCCGAAATTCGCCAGTTCCTTCGCCTCTTCGATATTGAGTTTCTCAATGGTTGTCGCTTCGTCCACCAATCCGGGGTCAGCATTCAGGAAGCCGTCCACGTCCGTCCATATCTGGATATCTTCCGCCCCAAGGATCGACCCGAGTACCGCCGCAGTATAATCCGATCCGCCGCGACCGAGTGTCGTGACTGTCCCGTCGCTCGTTCCGCCGACAAATCCCTGGAGCACCGGCACCTGGTTTTGTTCGATCGCCGGAACGACGTGTTCCTCCACCGAGCGGCTCGTCTGGTCCCACAGCACGTCCGCCCGACCGAAATTGGCATCCGTGATGACGCACTTCTGTGCCGGAATCTCCACGCCGGCAATATTCATAGATCTGAGTGCATGCGTGATTACAGTTTGCGAGATCTTTTCTCCATAGCTCAGGAGGGTATCCATCGCCCTGGGAGTGAGCTCCTTCACCACGGTCAATCCACGGTAGACGTTCTTCAGCTCCTGCATAATCCGGTTGACGTCCGAAAGGCACTGCTGCTGCTCAGCATTTTTGGAAACTACTCCCGAGATAATCCGGTACAGCCGTGGCTCAAAAAAATCGTTCAGCTCGTTGATAACGAACTTCTCGGAGTGCTCCAGTGACAGATCCGCCAGGTGTTCCAGCACATTGGTGATATCCCCCAGCGCCGAAACAACCACCACGGGATTCCGCCCGAGCTGGGATTCGATGATCGAGGTCACCCGCCGGATCTCCTCAATATCCGCGAGGGATGAGCCTCCGAATTTCAGAATAACCAAGGGTAAACTCCGGGTTTCATCGGTTTGGGCAAAATCCTTGTTAGTATTGGTGCGGAATAATTACGAATGTAATATAACGACGGGAGCTCAGAGTTGTCAACTTAACGGAGGTGTTTAAGTGTTCGGGTGTTCACGTGTTTAAGTTGAAAAGCGTGTTATCGTGTTATAGTTACGCACCTTCTTAATCATAATCTTAATCTTACTCTTAATCTGTTGTTGGTTGTTGGTTGTTGGTTGTTGGTTGTTTTCTTCGAGATTCTTCGCGTCTCTTCGCAGCTACAATTATTGTTTTTCTCTGTTCTCTGGGCTCTTTGCGCCTCTGCGGTGAATCTTTTATTTTCCAACAAGTTCATCATAAGAATACGACGCGATCACCGACACAATCGAATCCTGAATCTCATCAATCACGCTGGTCTCTGTGGTGTAGCCGTTGACCATGATGGAAAAGGTCAGCGTATGGTCATCTCTGGTATTCAAATAACCGGAAAGGATACGGACGAATCCCATATATCCGGTTTTGGCATTGACACGTCGCTCCGAAATTGTCCCCCGAAACCGCTGGCTGAGGGTGCCATTATCGCCTCCAATGGGAAGCGAACGCAAATATTCATCGCTGTATTTTCCGGTGTACATGGATCGGAGCACCATCACTATCTGTGCCGGGGAGACCAGATTCCGCCGGGAGAGACCGGAACCGTCGGCGATGTTCAGGTGTTCGGTATCCACACCGTTTTTTCCCAGGAACTCTAGTACGGCTCTCTTTCCTCCTTCGAAGGTTCCTTTGCCGGTCACCTCGTAACCCAGCCGTTTGAACACCTGCTCCGCATAGAGATTCTGGCTGCGCCTATTAATCACATTGAGGATCTCGATCAACGGCGGAGATGTATAATCCAGGATCTGCGTAAACCCCTTGTAGTCAACCGGCTCATCCTGCGGGATTTCCCGGATCATACCATCTATGGAAATACCGCGATCCGTCAGTACATCTCTGAGAACGTTTGTCGTGTATCGGGCCGGATTATGTATCGTGATGTAGTCCCTAATCCTATCCTCACTCATGGAAATTTTCCCAAAGAAGCGCATATCGTTGGTGTTTAACTCCCGGTGATAGTCGTAGGAAGTGATGGAATCCTCGTGTACCGTCACCAGGTCGTTGGTCATACGGAAGTAATCCGTCTCCGGCTCATACCGAAGGTTGGCCGGAGCGCCGATGCTGTCTCCGGGAGTGATGAAAACGTCCAGGCAGTTGTCGTTGAACGAGAGCGCGCCCGGCTGAGCGGCGTACCAGTAACTCAAATCGTCATACTCCCAACCGGTTCCAATCCAGTCCTGATCGAACATGGTGGCATCGGCGATGATATCCCCGGTGATGCGGGTGACGTCCAGCTCTTGCAACGCGTCGGCCCAGTTCTCCAGATCACGAATCATGTCGCCGTCGTGGAACCTGCCGGACAGCGTGGGATCGCCTGTACCCCGGATGTAGAGGTCACCGTACAGAGTCCCGTTCTCGATTCTGCCATTTGTGTAGAGCTCTGTGTGAAAACGAAAATCCGGGCCAAGGGTGGAAAGCGCCGCCGCAGTAGTGAGGAGCTTCTGATTTGAAGCCGGGGCGAACAGCCGGTGCTCGTTCCGGGCAAAGACGACCTTCCGGGTGTACGGATCCTGCACGTAGATCCCTACATGCGCCGTCTGTAGTGCGGGATGATTCAGCAGTTGCCGTAACTCCTGCTGCAGAGTGACTTCTGTGGTATCGGCCGCTACCTTCTTTTCAGCATTGGTCGCGACCTGGGTTGAGGTGCAGCCAGATGTTAAGGTGATACTTAAAACAGCAAGTATGACAATTTTTTTGTACAAGGTGCGACTCATTTTTATTCCTCTATAGATTGTCATCATTCAGTGTAAAGAGATCCCATACCTTCCCCTAAGTAGTTATCTGGCCTTGCTATTCAATTTGGGCACCGCTTCGACGAGTGAAGACAAAAATTCCCGGCTGTCCGATGCGAAGCAAGTTCCGGGAATTTTTCTGAACGAGTTGTGAAGCGGTCAAAATGAATAGCACAGCCTTGATTTTTGTATCCCTTTTTATCAAGAAAAAGGGATGAAACAGGGGATTTTCTCTACGATTAAATATAATGATTGGTCGTTGAACCCTTTCGTAGAGACGTACCATCTCGAAGCAAATCTGAAGTCCAACGTTTATTGCGGGGGATGCTTCCATCAGGTGATAAACCACATCTCATTATCTGAACTCATTCACCTTCCTAAACAAAAAATCGCCCATATCAAAACACCATATTACAGATAAACACCGCCGCAATGATCCCGGTGAGGTCGGCCAGCAGTGCGGCGGGGACGGCGTGGCGCTCATTCTTGATGCTCACCGAGCCGAAATAAACCGCCAGCACGTAGAAGGTGGTCTCGGTGGAACCCATCATGGTGGAGGCCATGCGGCCGATCATAGAGTCGGCGCCGTGGGTGTTGACCAGCTCAGTCATGACGCCCAGCGCACCGCTGCCGGAAAGGGGACGCATAATCGCCATGGTGATGAGTTCGGCGGGCATCCCGATGGCGTCGGTAACCGGGCCCAGAATTTTTACGAGCAGATCCATCGCACCAGAGGCACGAAACACTCCGATTGCTGCCAGAATGGCCACCAGAAACGGGATGATCTTTACGCCGATCTGGAATCCCTCTTTGGCGCCCTCCACGAACACCTCGTAGACCTTGACTTTCTTGAAGTACGCATAGACAGGGATCACTACAATCACGATGGGAATGGCCAGAGCCGATATTCCGTTTATTACCGATTCGAACATAGTCAGATGTTCCCTTCCTGGTTAGACGTCTTCCGGCTTCAATTGAAACCGCGGCAGTTTGCTGAATAACTTCGCCGCTGTTACCGCCACAATTGTTGAGCATGTTGTAGCAAAGATGGCGGTGCCGATAATCTCGGCCGGATTCCCGGAACCGGCCGAGACCCGAATCCCGATAACCGTCGCCGGGATAATGGTGACACTGGAGGTGTTAATTGCCAGAAACGTTACCATGGCATTGGTGGCAGTCTCCGCCTTTTCGTTCAACTTCTGGAGCTCTTGCATCGCCTTGAGTCCCAGCGGCGTGGCGGCGTTACCCAGTCCCAGCATATTCGCGGCGATATTCATGATCATCGCTCCCATGGCGGGATGATCCGCCGGGATCTCCGGGAAAAGTCGTACCATAATTGGTCGGACGGCTTTGGCAATGAGATCGATGAGACCGGATTCCTCAGCCAGTTTCATCAGCCCGAGCCAGAGCGCCATCAGACCGATGAGCCCAATGGCCAGATCCACGGCGGTCTTGGACTGGTTGAACAGAGCGTCGGTCACCTGCACCAGCGGATCGAATGAGCCGGTGGTGATAGAGGTAACCACCGCCATAATGACGCCGATGACGAGAAGTGCTAACCAGATAATATTAATCATTATTCCTCCGGTTTGGTTCGGTGGAGTATTTCCGAAAAAACGAGAGATTAATGTAGGGTGACGTTCTCATCGATGCAAGGGGAGGAAGACGTCACCGAACCAAATTTGAAGGGGCCGCTACCAGCGAATGAAAACGCTGGCAGCGGTATTAAAGGGTGACTAACTCCTTGCCCGGGAAACCGTGCTCGTATAATTTATCTTCCATGGATCCCCAATTCCCCAAACCGCTCCCTGAACACGGCACCATCGGCATTGTCGCCCCAGCCAGCGGCTCAGACCAACAGGACCTGGACAAAGGAATCCATATCCTGCGTCAACACGGATACGATATCAATGTCGCAGATAATGTCACTAACCGAAATCACTTTCTGGCCGGTAGCTGGACGATTAGGCTGCAGGAGATGCTGGATTTCTTCAAAGATGATTCCATCGATGCCATCATATGCGCCCGGGGCGGCGATGGTGCCATTCACCTACTCCCGGATTTCATTGATGAACTGGAAGGTGTGGCTCCGAAAACGTTCGTGGGCTACAGTGATATCACTATTCTGCAGCTCGCCCTATATCAAAGATACGGCTGGGTGACCTTCTCAGGGCCCATGGTCGCTACGGAACTGGCGAACAAATCGGAGTCTTCTTCCACGGTGACGCACCTTTTGTCCATGCTTACCTCCGAACCGATGAAATGGAATCTTCTGCCAGAAGATAGCAGTGGGATTGAAATCTGGCATGATGGTGTGGCGAAAGGTACGCTGCTCGGCGGTTGCATGGCGCTGGTCTGCACCTTACTCGGGACTCCGAATTCTCCGGACTACCGAGATGCCATCCTGATCCTTGAGGACGTGGACGAAACACCGCAACGCATCGACCGGATGCTGCATCAGTTCAGGATTCACGGAGTATTCGAGCGCATCTCGGGACTGATACTCGGAAAATTTCATAACTGTTTCCCGGAGGATCCCGGGGAGAGTTTTACGCTGAAGGATCTGGTGTTGAACGCGACTGCTGATTACGATTTTCCCGTAATCGCGAATTATCCGTATGGCCACGGTTCCGGTACACGGCTAACCGTTCCGCTGGGAGCGCCGGTGCGGCTGGAGACGGGGCCTTCGATTTCGTTGGAATGCACCTATACCCATAGTTAACTTTACCCGCTTAAACCCGCTTCGCGGACTTTAAGCGGGAGACCATACTTATACCCTTATACCTTTATACCCTTTTTCCCTTGACGTAGAATAGTGGAATAATGGTGTAGCCCCCAATTCGTTCACTCCGCCAGCGTCTCAAATCCCTGTTTTTTCATATTGGTATAGATGATTATTCCGGAGATGACGGTTGCTGACAGAAAGAGCCCGCCCTTCAGCCAATTCGTAAAGAGTACCTCGCCAATCCCGAACAAAGTCGAGTAGACGAACACCACACCGAATAACCAGGATACAAACAGCCGACCGTATCCGGCGTCCGGAGTCACTTCCGGATGTTCCTCCGCAACCTGTCGCCATCCGATGCCCCCGGGGTGCACCTTTTTATAGAAGGAGGACAATACCTCTCTGCTGGTCGGCTTGGTGAGGAAGGTAACGGCCAGCCAGACGATGGTGGTGCCGATGACCACCGGATAGAGCGTAATCGGCGATTGCATCCCGTAGCCAAATCGGGCGATGGGATAGATGATAAGCGGCGCAATCATCGCGGAGATCTCCGACCAGGCGTTGATCCGCCACCAGTACCACCGGAGAATCAGTACCGCGCCCATCCCGGCGCTGGCGTTGATGATAAACTCCCACGCTCCGCTAATTGTTGTGAGCAGATAGTTGGTGATGAGGAGGGATACGATGGTCAGTAGGATGATTGTAATCCGGGAAATTAAGACATAATGTTTTTCATCTTCACTGGCTTTGAAAAACCGCCGGTAAAAGTCGTTAATAAGGTACGACGTCCCCCAGTTCAGCTGGGAGGCGATAGTGGACATGTAGGCCGCCAGGAAGACGGCGATCAGAAGCCCCAGGAGTCCTGCCGGCAGGTACCGTACCATTAACTTGGGATACATGACGCC
Source organism: Candidatus Neomarinimicrobiota bacterium (assembly GCA_021734025.1). Taxonomy (NCBI): domain Bacteria; kingdom Pseudomonadati; phylum Fidelibacterota; species Fidelibacterota bacterium. The sequence continues at coordinate 45,805 of JAIPJS010000020.1, read as the reverse complement.
GGGATCCACCGTATTTTCGTACTTCTCATAGAACTGTTTGAATTCCCGTGTTTTGTAGACCGGCGCTTCGGTCTTAAGTAAACCCGGATTCTCATAGGCCTGCACCACTTCCTGATACATCGCCGGATTTTCAATTTTTAGTGCTTCCGGACTCTCACCTCTCGGGAGAATCACCAGCGCAGCCAGCGCAACCACAATCCATGGCCAGGGCCGGATAGCGTAATGGGCAATAGTAAACCAGAGTGTGGCGAACAGGCTGTGTTTTTCATCCTTGGCAGACATCATCCGCTGGGCTATGTAGCCACCGCCGCCGGGATCGGCACCCGGATACCAACTCGACCACCACTGGAGTCCGATGTGCGCGAAAAATGCCCCGGTGGTCAGCGCCAGCGCTCCGCCAGTGACGCCGGTGGCGGTGACGTTCCCAACCCGGGGAAAGAAATCAAGTAGCTCCGGGGAAATTTTGTTGGTAAGCGCAGCCATCCCGCCGACCGATGGAAGACGTACGACAATCACCGCCAGGATGATGACTCCGATCATGGCAAAGATGAACTGGAAGCTGTCGGTGCGGGCCGTGCCCAGGAGTCCCGCTGCGGAAGAGTAAACCGCGATTATCAGTGCCACGAGGGTCACCAGCAGAAAAGCGTCCACCTCCGGCAGGGTGACGTGAAAGATCTTCTCCATTGCCTTGTGCACCCATCCCAGGACGATGGCATTCATGAAAAGCCCCAGATAGATGGCCCGGAATCCACGCAGGATTGCGGCCGGCTTGCCGGAGTAGCGCATTTCGGTCAATTCCACGTCGGTCATGATACCGGCCCGGCGCCAGAGCCGCGCGAAAAAGAACACCGTCAGCATCCCGCCGATAGCCAGATTCCACCAGAGCCAGTTCCCGGCGATGCCGTGCTTCGCCACCAGCTCGGTGACCGCCAGAGGTGTATCAGCAGCGAAGGTTGTTGCCACCATGGCTGTCCCGGCAATCCACCATGGCATATTCCGTCCGGAGAGGAAAAACTCGTCGGTATCCTTCCCGGCGCGCTTTGAATAGTAAAAAGCGATCCCGAAAATAATCGCGAAAAATGTGACTATGACCGCCCAGTCGATGAGTACGAGGTTCATGTGTTTGCCTGTTATCAGTGTTAAAGTGTTCGAGTGTTCAAGTTGAAAGATGTGTTAATGTGTTAGCGTGTTACAGTGTTAGAGTTCGCGTCTTCTTAATCTTACTCATAATCCTAATCTTAATCGATGTTTTCATAAACGATATTAAATTGGGTTTTCCCATGTGTCGAATGTCCACAATCTTGAGTCCAAAACGTCATAGTTGTTGGTAGTTCCCGCTCTAGCGGTTATTTGTTGGTTGTTAGTTGTTCGTAGTTTGTTGTTGCCTTTCCGGTCTGTCGTCTCCGGTCTTCGGTCTCCAGTCTGTTATTCCCTATAGCCAATTCCCGTTTCAAGCAAGCAGTTTCGAGTAACCTATACGCAATACGCAATACTCGATACTTCTCTATTCATAAAGCAAGTAATCGTCTCTAATCTCGAGAAATCGCTCCAGCGGTTCCCGCCATCCTGCAATAATCTCATCCGGTGTTGCCCCACCATCGATAGATTCCCTTAGTTCGTCACTCCCGTAGAGCCTGTCGATGGCCGCCTCCCGCCATTCGAATTCCTCCGGATACATTTTGTGGACGGCATGGATAATCCGGACTCCGACTTCCACCGCTTTCAGTGAATCCCGGTTTGTGATACGAATTGAAACTCCGCCGCATACTTCATCCTCATACTTGGGATTCCAGGCACGGCCAGGGATTTCTTTGGGCGTGAATGTTATCGGCTCGAACCGAACACCGGATATTCCCGCTTTGTTTAATTCTTCAGCCAGATCTTCAGAACTAATCCACGGTGCTCCAATCCATTGGAAAGGAGAGTCGGTTCCGCGTCCCTCGGAGATGTTCGTCCCTTCGATGAAGCAGAGTCCGGGATATAAAATCGCCGTCGCCATCTCGTTCATATTCGGCGATGGCGCCACCCAGGGGATATCAGTCTCGTCCGACCAGAGATTCCTCCGCCATTTTTTCATTGGAAGAATTGCAGGCTCGAATCCCTTTGGAAATTTCAGAAAACCCTCTCCAACGATCATTTTCGCCAGTTCCCCGGCTGTGAGTCCGTACCGGACGGGAATCGGATACAAACCGACGAAGGATTCGAATCCATTCTGAAGCATCGGGCCGTTTACCCGGCTCCCGGAGATGGGATTCGGCCGATCCAATACCCAGAATTCTACAACGTTCTCAGCGGCGGACTGCATGGCGTATCCCATGGTATTGATGTAGGTATAGAACCGCACGCCTACGTCCTGAATATCGTAGAGAAGTATGTCCAGCCCGCCTAGCATCTCCTGTGTCGGTTTGCGGTGCTCCCCGTATAGACTGTAAACCCGGGCGCCAGAAACGGGATCCCGTCCGTCCTGAATCTCCTCCCCCGCGGCTGCCTCGCCGCGATATCCGTGCTCCGGAGCGAAGATCGTCTGGATATCGATACCGGCCTCCATCAATCGATCCACCAGATGCACACCTTCTCCATCCACCGCCGTCTGATTCACTATCAATCCGATCGATTTGCCGCGGAGTTCGGAGAGATGGTTCTCGAGGAGGTTCTCCATGCCGGTGGTGACGGGGGTGGGATGCTGCAATTTTTCTGTCTGGCTTAAAGTAGATCCAACGAAACCAGTCACATAAATGAAGAGAAATATTGATAATAATAAAGTTCGGCTCATTGATTTCATTTTTCTTTAAAAAACGTTCATGTGCCCCTTTCAGGGTCGATGACCCCTGAAAGGGGCTATTCATTCAATATGTACTCATTTACAAACACAACTCACCCCTTAATCCCCTCTCTTTAAAGAGAGGGGAAAAGTTTCTGGCTAGCATACTAAAATCGTCTCCCCTTCCTCTTCCGAAGAGGAAGGGGAACAAGGGGATGGAGTTGTATTCTACGCAGGCCCGAGAACCAATGTCCTACCCCAACGGATACGCCACGTTCTTCGTCAGGTCATCCAGCGACTCCCGCTGCCGGATCAGGGACACGGTGTCGCCGTCGACGAGCACCTCGGCGGGCAGCGGTCGGCCGTTGTACTGGCTGGCCATGGCAAATCCATACGCTCCGGCATCCAAGATGGCGCATAGGTCGCCAGTCTGGAGTTTCGGCAGTGCTCGATCTCTGGCCAGGCGATCCGTGTTCTCGCAGACCTGTCCGGTGACCTGTGTCCGCCTGGTTTCCCGGTGAGCAGCTTTTCCCAGCGGAATGATCCGGTGGTAGGCGTTATAGAGCACCGGACGCAGAAACTGGTTCATGCCGATATCCAGTCCCGCGTAATACTGTTCGTCTTCCTTGGTGCCGGTCACTGACGTCAGGACGAATCCGGCATCGCCGATCAAATACCGTCCGGGTTCGTAGATAATAGTCGGCGAATCTGCTGTGTAATATTTATCCGTAATTTCGCCGACGCCGGCAAATAACTTTTCGGTATTCAGCGGGGACTCATTTTCATTATACGGAATCCCGAATCCCCCGCCGAGGTCGATGAATTCGAAGTGAATTCCGAGTTCCTGTTCCAGAGATGTGGCTATCTCCAGCACTCTGTCGCAATTCCACGCAAAATAGTCCGCATCCAGGATGCCGGAGCCGACCATAGTATGCAGGCCGAATTGTTTGACACCATCATCCATTGCCATCCGATATGCATCGCCGATCTTTTCCCTGGAGATCCCAAACTTCACATCGTCGCCGGCGGTAACGATGCCGGGAAACGCGCCCTTCCCTTCGCCGGGATTCACACGAAAGGAGATCACCTCAGGCATCCCGATCTCACGGCAGCGCTGATACGATGTGATATCATCGAAGTTGATGGGCACTCCGGCGGACAGTGCGTATTTCAGATCTTCGGGCGACTCGTAATTCCCAGAAAAGATAATATGCGCTTCCTTACCTCCCACCTCTCTGGCAATTTTCAATTCGCCGGGACTGGAACAGTCGAAGCCCAGCTCCGGCTCTGCATCCAGCATCACCTGCATCAGTACCGGATTCATATTCGCCTTTACCGCGTAGAGTAACTGAGAATTTTGCAGATGAACCGTCATGTTTTGCCGCAGTCCGGAAATATTCTCACGAATTCGATCAGCCGAATAGACATAGGTCGGCGTACCAAACCGGCGGCGAATTCCAGTTATAAGCGACTCGTTCTCCAGGATATCCGTCAATGGTGCAGTGTTTTGATTCATCTAATGATAATTTCTTATGGATTATAAATATTTTGTGTTGAACTTTCCTGTGTCGGCTATGGTAGAGATAAAGCCCCTATAATTCAGGTTCTCAGTTTCGCTCCGACATGCTACGGCTCAATATTTTCCTCTCTCTTCAACATTTGCTCTCGAATGATCCGCGAAGCATTCCCCACCAGTACCACAACCAAACTGCCAACCACTGTGTAGAGCGGCCACGCGATTGCCAGCCCTTCCCCTGGGAGCAGGTTCTGCACCGGCCCCTTCACGAGAAAGAGTAATGTAACCAATCCGGCGAAAAATCCAACGACCGCGTCCAAACGCTCCGGTCGTTTAAACAGAATGCCCAGGGCGAATGCACCAAGGAGTCCACCGTACGTGTAGGAAGCGATGCTGAGTCCCAGCTCCACTACGGCCGGCTGCTCGCCTTCCGCGCCAAGTTGAATCACCGCAAACAGAAACGCCGCCCCGGTTAATATCAATCCCCAGATGATGGTGATGAACCGGGAAATTTTGAGTTCTTTCTCCGGCGAATCATCCTTTCCGAAGTACGGCTTGTACAAATCCAGGGTGGTCGCAGATGCCAGGGAGTTCAGCGACGAGCTCAAACTGCTCATGGCTGCCGCAAACAGCGCCGCCACAATGAGCCCCGAAAGCCCAATCGGCAGTTCCTCAACAATAAACTTTGCAAAGATTTCATCGGTATTCGTTAATCCGAGCTGTGCGACAGATTGCCCGTCGTAAAAGCCATACAACAGGATGCCTATGAACAGGAACAGGGCAAATTGGAACAGGATGACAAATCCGCTCCCGATAAGCGCCTTCTGGCTGTTCCTCAGGTCTCTGGTCGTGAGCAATCTTTGGACGATCAATTGATCCGTCCCGTGGGACGCCACAGAAAAGATCCCGCCACCGATCAGGGCGGTGAAAAAGGTGTACGGTGTTGCAATGAACTCGCGAAAGGACATATCGAATCCAAACCGGATGGTCTCTAGCTTGCCGGATTCACCCGCCAGGGACAGCGCGCTCCGCAGTCCGTTCGGCAAATGTGTTAAAATAATCCCAACAGCTATCAATGCCCCGCCGATGTACACGGTCATCTGGATCACGTCCATCCAGACCACAGCCTTGATTCCACCAATGAAGGTATAGACCATTGTCACTCCGGCGATAGCGATGATAGAGAGCAGATAGATCTGCAGATCCGTGAGCCCGGCAAATCCACCGCCCATTCTCAAAATCACTGCCAGTGGGATGGCCGTCGCGAACAGGCGAACACCGTCCGCCAGTAGACGCGTGACCATGAAGGTACTGCTGGTGATGTTCCGCATGGAGTCACCAAACCGCTTCCCGAGGAACTGGTAGGCCGTGGAGAGCTCACCTTCGTAATATCGTGGCAGGAAAATCAGGGCCACCGTAATCCTGCCTGCGATATATCCGAGGGTAATCTGCAGGAAAGTCATGTTTCCGCCATACGCCACGGCGGGGACGCTGATAAATGTCAGCGTACTGGTTTCGGTGGCCACCACAGAAAACAGCACCGCCCACCACGGGATGCGGTGTCCGCCGAGAAAATAGTCGGACGTCGACTTCTGTCGCCCGGCCGCCAGGATACCGGCCACCGCCACGCCGGCCAGATAAACCACGATGACGATATAGTCGACGGAGGTCAGGCCCATGGATTATGAACTGTGATAATGATTAGAGTCATCCTTGCTGGTTTGTCATGATTGTCGAGTCATCCCGACCGGAGCGTAGCGAAGCGGAGGGATCTCGTAAAGTTACCTCCTCAGTGAAAATAACGAGATCCCTCGACTCCGTCCCGAATAGTCGGGCCTCCGCTCGGGATGACTGGAAGTTTTTATCTTCCCCTCTCGATCTCCAGTTCCTGCTCCGACAGCAACGCCTTCATCACCGCGTTGTGAAACTTCGGCCGGAAATCGCCGATCTTCCGGTTTTCTCTGGTTGGGAAGACCCTGTTGGTCAGCAGGATCACGATAATGTCATATTCCGGATCGACGATGATGGACGTCCCGGTGAATCCGAGGTGGCAATATGCCTTTGGGGAGAAGTAATCTCCGAACAGGCTCCCGTGGCGACTTGGCGTGTCCCAGCCCAGCGCCCGGGAGCTGCCGTGAACGATATTTTGTCGGGCGGTAAACGTATCAATCGTTGCAGAACTGAAATACTTCCGACCGTTGTAGTATCCATTTGATAACAGCATCTGCGCGTACCTGCCCAGATCATCTATGGTAGAAAACAGACCCGCATGGCCCGCAACGCCGCCAAGAAACGCTGTATTCCGGTCGTGCACCTCTCCCTGAATCATTCGTTCCCGGTAAGTGGAATCGTATTCCGTGGGTGCAATCATGTCCCAGATGTTCCGGTTCGGTTCGAATTCTGTATTCTCCATGCCAAGCGGACGAAAAATTTGTCTGCTGGCCAGTTCATCCAGCGGCGCCCGGCCGAGTTTTTCCAGGATTTCGCCCAGCAGGATGATACCAAGGTCGCTGTAGGCCGTGGAGTCACCCGGCGCATATTCCAGTTCGGAGTTGATGATCATATCCATGACCTGCTCCGGGTCGTCGGTCAGCTCCCAGAAGCGAAGATACGGTGTGAGTCCCGAGGTATGTGTGAGGAGATGTTTGATCTTTACGTTGTCCTTGAGTCCGCCGGAAAATCCCGGAATGTACGCCGACACCGGCTTGTCCAGGTGCAGGTAGTTATCCTCGTACATCTCCATGGCAACGGGCGTAGTGGCAATCACCTTGGTCAAGGATGCCAGGTCAAAGGTGGTTTTTCTGCTCACAGCCGAGGAGAGTGAATCGTAGGTAAAATGACCAAATCCTTTGGCAAATCTGATGGTATCATTCCTTGCGATATACACCGCCATCCCTGGCGAGACCGAATCTGCGATTGCGGATTGAATCAGGGACTCCACCTCTTCAAAACGCTTCGGCTCCTGCTGTTCGGCCCATGTATTGGAGGAGACATCTCTGGACAGACCGTGACCTTTCTCGTATCCCGAAGGGAGTGTGATAGGCAGTTTTCCGGCGATCGGTTTTTCTCCGAAGATAGCCGATACCACCGCCCGCTGCGCCTGTGAGTTGGTGCTGTAGGGAACCAAATAAGCCGGCGCCTCCGGGAAATACCGGAGTAGATACGGTGTACCGAATCCCACGGTAACCACCTGTTTTTGCTCTCTGTAGATTTCGCGCAGTAACTCCTGCTGTCGTTTCGGCATCCGGATAGTGCCCTTGTGATCGGCGAACCGCAAAAATACGCCTACAATTGTCGCATCCGCCCCCTTCATCGCTTCCCGGATTTTAATTAGGGTACTGTCAGCAGCGTCAGGCCCCAGATAATGGGCTCCGGCGCTGTCTATGCGGCTCTTAATCGACCAGAGAAACGTGCTTCCAGGCCAGCCATACCGGAGGTCGTCGGTGACAATGAGGGTCACCACAGAATCGATTTCCCCGGCATTCAGGGGCAGGGTATTGACGGAGTCCTTCACCAACGTTACGGCCTTTTGGAACAATCCGTCAGCGAATACCTCATCTATCGGGAGCTCCAGTTCTACCTCCATCTCGGACTGCTCGGGGATTGTTTGTTCGAAAACGTCTGTCTCTTTCTTCAGTGTGAGAATCCGCCGCACGGCCTGGTTCAGTCTGTCTTCGGTAATCCGGCCATCCTGCACTGCTTCGAGGACGGTGTGGTACGCCAGAGCCATATCCGGCGACATGAGCAGCATATCCACCCCGGCGTTGACAGCGCGGACTGCCGTCTCGCCGGGCCAGTAGTTGTTGGTGACGCCCCCCATGTTCAGCGCGTCGGAGAAGACAACGCCGTTGAATCCCAGCGAATCCCGGAGTACGGACTGCAAAAATGTCGGCGAAAAGGTAGCCGGCGCGTTACCATCGGTGATCTGCGGCAGGGCGATATGCGCCGCCATGATGCCCTTGACGCCCGAATCGATTGCCGCCTTGAACGGTACCAGCTCCAATGAATCAAGTCGCGCCTGATTCACGTCGATGACCGGCAGATCCAGGTGGGAGTCCATATCCGTGTCGCCGTGACCGGGAAAGTGTTTGGCGGTGGCAGCGACTCCATTCTCCTGGAGCCCCTTGATGTACTGCACTCCGTATTCCGCCACCTGCTGCGGATCCTCCCCATAGGCGCGGACGTTGATAATTGGATTATCCGGATTGTTATTCACGTCCATCACCGGGGAAAACGAGACGTTCACACCCAGCGTCCTGGCTTCTCTGGCGGTGATTTTTCCCTGGCGATACGCGTTCTCAGGATCCCCGGTGGCGGCAATAGCCATATTTTCGGGAAATCGCGTTCCGGCGGAGATTCGCATGGGCAAGCCCCACTCGAAGTCAGCGGCGACGAGCAACGGATTTTCGGAAATTGCCTGGAACCGTTCTACATTTCGGGCCGCTTCGTACGGCGCGCCGGCAAACATAATCAACCCGCCGACCTTGTATTCTTCGATCCAGTGGGAGATTTGCTTGAAGGTCCAGCTCTGCTCGTTGTAAAAATCCGATCGGAAGTCCATCATGAACAGCTGGCCGACCTTTTCCTCGATAGTCATGCTGTCCAGCATCGCCTCAACCGAAACCGGTGCCGGTTTCGGTTTCCTCTCTTCCGGTTGGAGTGATGGTTTTGGAGTGCAGGAAGCGAGTAGAGTTGTGATGGTTATTAGGATTAAAATAGAATGAATTTGCTTCAATTTATGCATTGTAAATCCTCAGTGTTTTTTATGGCACTTTTATCTTGACATAAAAGTGCCCAAAAGGTCAAGGCTGACAAATCAATTTCGGTATTGGCTATAATGCCCTCCGGGCTCAAACCAGAAACTCCCTTCGGTCAGACACCTGGTTTGACCAGTCCTCCGGTCATTGGCCAATAGAGCGAAATTGATTTGAAGGCCATCTTAGAAATTATTTATACGGACAATTTATTTTGTTGGCTTTTATTCGGCCTTGCTGTTTGTTTCGTAGAACTTCTGCCAGGCGACCGTGCATCAAACCCAGCTGTCTGAAGGAGCAGAGCGACTGAGTTCTGGGTTTGATAGGGAGCCCGGCGTAGATGTTCTAGAAACAAACAGCCCTGCCGGATTTTTTGGCACTTTTTTTTAAAAAAAGTGCCAAAACAAAAGGTCTCCTTTTCATTAATCCCATTGAATCATTGTAGCCTCGATGAACCCCATTTTCCAGGATTTGTCAATATTCAGATTATCTGTTTTTATGATTAATTAGCAAATGAATATAGTTATAAACCGATTGCATCTTATACAAACGATCTCACCCTCTTATTCCTCTCGGAGACCTATAAAGTGAGTTGTATTCGCCATTAGTATTGAGTCATCCCGACCGGAGCGTTCTCCGACTTGTCGGGGACAGCGTGCCATCAGTTCTAAATCTTGATAAAAACCTTCCGCCGGTAGAGCATCCACATCATCCCAAGCCAGAAGATAACATAAATTACCGCGTAAATTAATGAAGCATCGACCGGTGAGGCAATTGGAGTCAGCAGGTGATGATAAATGTACCCTTTCACCGAGATTGATCCTCCGGAAACCGGAATTTTGATCAGTGTCAAAAGCCGGGACAGCAGTCCGGCCAGTACGAACACTGTGATGGCGTTCATGCCGTATACTACGAGCGGTTTCGCCCATTTTTTGATACCCTTCATATCAATGAGCCAGTAGAACAGCGCCAATATTAACAGCGCCATTCCCGCCGTGAACAGTACGTATGACGTCGACCAGAGTCCCTTGTTAATGGGAAACCAGATATTCACAACATAGCCCGAAATTATTCCAAGAATCCCAGCGATGGCCATGGCGAGAAACTTTTGTCCGTTCGACCATCCTTTATGCAACAGGTGTCCTGTCAGTATGCCGAATAGCACCGTTCCTGTGGCGGGAATTGTACTCAGGAGTCCCTCAGGATCCCAACCCGGTTTCCAGAGATGATTCGGCAGAATTAGTTGATCCAGATACGCTGCCAGATTGCCTTCCATGGATAAATCACCAGCACCATGCCCAGGTACCGGTATGGTAAACATAACTATCCAGTAAAAGATGATCAGACCGAATGCCCAGGCGCCGTGCCAGAGTGGTTTCCTGAACTCCAACATAATAATTGACGCAAACAGATAACACAGCGCGATCCGCTGCAGAACTCCCATGATTCTCAGGGACGAATAATCGATGGCTCGAAGCGACTCGAACTGCACAAATGGAAACGCATTCAGAAAGAGTCCGAGACCAAACAGGATGAGCGTCCGCCTCAGCACCTTTTTGTAGATTTCGACCTTCGAAACATTATGACGCCGTAGCTTGCTAAGCGAAAACGTCATCGCTACGCCGACGATGAACAGGAAGAACGGAAAGATCAGATCAGTCGGCGTCCAGCCGTGCCATTCGGCGTGTTCCAGCGGATCATAAATATGCGCCCAGCTGCCGGGATTGTTCACCAGGATCATCCCGGCGATGGCCAGTCCGCGGAAGGCATCCAGCGAAGTCAGGCGTTCTGTTTTTTTGATTGCGGACATAAGGGAGTGTTTGAGTGTTCAGGCAGTCGAACGTTTGAGTTGAAAGGCGTATTAATGTGTTTTTGTGTTACAGTGTTATAGTTAAAAACGTCTAGTGTCATCCCTCCAGAGTCCAATGTCTCCAGTGCCGGGGTTTCCACTGTTTCCTTCTGTTTATTTTCATTCGGGGGCATGAATTGGGCACTTGGTCATTCGATATTGGACATTGGGTTTTTGTTATTTAATCTGTCCTTATTCCCTACTCCGCATTATTCCCCGCTTAAACCCGTTTCCCGGTCTTTAAGCGGAAAACCCTCTATACCCTTATACCCGATTCCCCTTCACCTTCTTCAACAAAGACCCGCCCGACTCTCGACGAAATACCGCAGGTGACCTCGTACGGAATCAGCCCAAGTTTCTCCGCCATTTCCCAGACGGAGATTGTATTGCCTCCCTGCTCACCGAGGATCACCACTTCGTCACCGACGTTGACCGGCTCATCGTAGACATCCACCATAAACGTATCCATGCTGACGTTTCCAACGATGGGAAAACGCTTTCTGTGAATCAGTACCTCACCGGTGCCTCCGTATCGACGCGGAATGCCGTCCTCGTATCCGCCGGGACAGACCAGGATGGTCGAATTTTTCTTGGTATGGTAGGTGGCACCATATCCGATGGGAAATCCCTCCGGTAAATTCTTGATATACGCCACCTTCGATTTCAATTGCATAACCTGGTGGAGTTCGAACGGCTGCGTCTCCTCCCGTGAAGGCGCAACCCCGTACATGGAGAGTCCCAGACGCACCATGTCGTATCCGGTTTCGGGGAGATAGAGCGCGCCCCCGGAATTGCTCAGGTGGAACAGCGGTGGATTGTCTCCCGGCAGCGACTGCAATTTTCTATGGATTTTTCTGTACCGATCTGCCTGGATTTCCGTATGCTCCCGTTGCGGCTCGTCCGCAGTCGAAAAGTGCGACATCACCCCCGCCAGTTCCAACCACGGATGATCCAAGACCTGCTGAAGTGGCTCTTCGTACTGATTGTACAGGTAGCCGAGACGGCCCATCCCGGTGTCGATTTTCAGATGTACCGGCAGCTTCTGTTGACGCTCTTCGGCGGCGTGACTCAGTCGCTCAAAATCGTCATCCGAGGCGAGGATCGGCTCCAGATTGTACTCGAAAACTTGCCCCAATTCTCGATCCCACAGTTTGTCCAGGATAATGATGCGGGCATCAATTCCTGCCTCCCGGAGCTCTGCCGCCTCTGCCGGAAAGGCTACCGCAAACATGTCAATGCCTTCTTCCCGGAGGACTTGGGAAACCTCGATAACCCCGTGACCATACGCATTCGCCTTCACCACTCCGATAATTCTGGAGGGATGGATGTGTTCTTTCAGATTCCGGATGTTTTTTCGAAGATTCGAAAAATTGATTTCTGCGCGGATGTCGGTTCGGACAGCCATAATTTTGCTCGTTATTTTGTCTTCAGATGATAATTTGCAACAACGTGTAAAGATACAGAATTATTTGTCCGTGACACGGACTTTTTCCTGAACTCATTGTATAATTTAAAAAATCAACCATCCTGAGCGTGCGGAGCGATCCGATGGATATCGTCAACTTCCTATCTTTAACTTTTTCAGTTAATTTCTTCCAGAACTACGCCGCTTTAAATATTTTGTAAAGGTACTTTTGTCCAGCCCCAAAAGTACCCAAAAGGGCTTGGAAACTCAGAACTCGCACACTTATAACTAATTATGGTCTTTCATAAAAGATCGCAACGCACATTTTATGCGCACAGATTTCTATCAGGGTGCTCAGACACTGAGTTTCCGGCAAAAACAACATCAATAGATTTTGATGCTGGAATTCGCCAGAAGTGATTTTTGTTTAGATGACCTCCCCATCTCTTTCGTCTCGATGCCCGGCGCACCGAGAACAGGGCAACTCAGCTGTCTGACCGGAGGGAGTTCTGAGTTGCCCCGAGGCAGCCGTTGGCATCGCAGAAAGAGATGGGGCTGTCTTGATTTTTTCTCCACTTTTAGCGTCCAAGTGTTCCGCACAAGCGCATCAAGGCAAAAGTGGAAGGAGTAAACTGTATTGACAATTATTACTGGATGACTCCAAAGCCAAAGACATCTTGAGCGATCCCGTCCTGGCGGGAGAGTCGTCCAATAGGGATCCCTCCGGGGAAGAATCTCGCCGATTCCCTATCTATGACTTTTTCAGGCGATTCCTTCCAGGAACTGTACCGCATTTTTAAAAGGTACTTTTGTTAGCCCCAAGAGTACCCAAAAGGGTTTGCCCCAACGGGATCCCCATGGGAGAAACTCAAAACTCGCACACTTATACCTAATAATGGGTTTTCATAAAAAATCGCAACACACATTTTATGCGCACAGGTTTCTATCAGGGTGCTCAAACACTGAGTTTCCGTTTAAAAAACAAAGAACCGTTTCTATTGGCCTTGGGATTAATTTTGTAGGTACTTCTCCTGAGCGGAAGACAGCCAGAACCGACTGTGTGACCGAAGGGAGTTTCGGTTCTGGCCTGGAGCGAAGGATAGTCCCGTAGGGATCCCTGGTGGGGAAGTACTATAAATTAATCCCACCGCCTTGATTTTTTGCATCCTTTTGTATCAAGACAAAAGGATGATATAACGAGATTCCTCGACTCACTCTGTTCGCTCGGAATGACTGTTTCCCTTTTACTCCAATACACTTTCATAGAGATCGATGTACTTCCCGGCACTCACTTCCCACGAAAAATCACACCGCATGGCGTTATCCCGGAGAAATTTCCAGAGCGCCTTGTTCCGAAAGGTACGGATAGCCCGCTCAATAGCCTCCATCATGGCTTCCGACGTGTACTCGTCAAAAGAAAAGCCGTTCCCTTCCTTGGTTTCGCTGTCAAAGTTATCGATGGTGTCCGCCAGTCCGCCGGTGGCGTGGACAATCGGAATGGTACCGTATTTCAGGCTGTACATTTGGTTCAGTCCGCACGGCTCGTATTTGGACGGCATCAGGAACATATCCGAACCGGCCTCAATGAGGTGTGCCATGGGATTATTGTACGCAAAATTCACCGCTACCTTGTCCGGATATTCTTCTTTGGCTTCCTCAAAGAGATAATGGTACTTCTTGGCGCCGGTTCCCAGCACGATCAGACGAATATCAAGATCCAGCAAATCTTGCAGCGCCTCGTCGATGAGATCGAGACCTTTCTGATCCACAAGCCGGGAAACCATGCCAATAATCGGCGTAGTGCGCTCCGCCATTATCCGGTTCTTGCGCAGGAGCTCATCCCGGTTCTTTTTCTTGCCGCTGATTTCTTTGGCGGAATAATTATACGGAATCAGCGAGTCGTTCTCCGGCGACCACTCGCTGTAATCCACGCCGTTCAGGATGCCGGACACGTCTTTTTTCCGCTTCTTGATCTCATCCTGCAAACCGAAGCCGTATTCTTCCGATGACATGATCTCCCTGGCATAAGTTGGACTCACCGTATTGATCTTGTCCGCGTATCGGAGCGCGACTTTCATGAAATTGACGTCGCCATTCCAATCGAATGCCCCGTTATCGGAATACGCCTTTTCCGGGAATACTGTTTTATTGAGCACCGATTTGTTGTGGATGCCCTGGTAGCCCATGTTGTGAATTGTAAAGATGCTTTTAATGTCCGCAAGCTCCGGTGTATCAAACTCCGTCTCCCTGAGATATGCCGGCAGAAGCGCAGTATGGTGGTCGTTGCAGTGCAGGATGTTTGGCATCCATTCCGACCGCTCCAGCCACTGAAGAATTGCCTGCATGAAGAAGATAAACCGTTCCGCTTCGTCCGGAAATCCTTCACCGGTTTTGGAATCGACATACACCCCATCCCGGTCGAAAAATTCTCTGTTGCGGACAAAGATGACCTCTACCCGGTCCGTATCCGGCAGCACCGTACTGATAAGATCTGCCTTGTACGATTCGTTGCCAACGGGGACATCAAAGCTATCCACATCTTTGATAACATAGTCTTCAAACGGTATCGTGGCATAGCCCGGCGTGATAATCCTGGTTTCAACATCTAGGTTTTCCAGCGCTTTGGGGAGCGCGCCAGCGACGTCGGCCAAGCCCCCGACCTTGGAAAACGGCGTCACTTCTGCAGTAGCGAACAGTATCTTCATCTTCCTCTGTCTTCTCCTCTTCAATTTTTCATAACTATTGAAATTAAAATGGAGAATTGTGGGATGATTTCCAATGAATAATTAGGCGGGATTCTCCGCCGAATGAAGCCTGCCCAGAAAACCATGCATCTGTCCCGCCGTGGCGGGATGGTTTTCCGGATGGCGGGATCAAGTATTACGGTTCTGTGATATTCCGTTTGAGATACGGCGGAAGCGATGCGTCCAGTTCTTCATAAACAATCCGGAGTGCATTACAGAACAGCAGGTCGAACACCTCATCGTGATCGGAATTATTGTGGTGCCCATACCACCAGAACCAATCGCTGCCCTCGGCCTGTAAAATAGCCTGCTCTACCTTCTCCGGAATGTCTTTGCCAGCCTGTCGCTTTTGCTCTACCAAATTGAGCGCATCGTTCAAGGCATCCCAGGCCGCGTTCTTTTCCGGATGGCCGATCCAGATATGATAGTCCGCGCCGATCCATGAGCCGGGATGCAGCCACTGGAGCTCCCGCTGCACTTCTGCTCTCTCCATTTGCTCCCGGAAAGTGGTCGTCTGAATCCGCTCCGATTCTGCCAGAGATGTGTAGAGCGCATCGAAGAACGGTTTTCCGTTCTCCTCAAAATGCTCCCACGCATTTTCGCCATCCATGGTAATTACCGCCACATAGGGATATCCATCATCCGGCAGCGATTCGTCAATCCTGTGCAGGTGCCCCATAAAATCTGTCACGGCTGCATCTGCCGACTTGTCTGCGTAATCGAAGCCGATCAAATCCGACAATCCCTGATCCCGGAAGAAAATGGTCATATCTCCCTGTTCCGTGGAAAACCGATACGGCTGATACATATCCTCACTCTTTAGAGGGGCGGGATCAGTATTCCGGGACAGCGAGCGTGCCAAAACATTACTGTCCGTGGAAATCCATTGGATCCCCTGCTCCGCCAGCAATTCGGCGGTGGCTTCACTCACCGAGCCTTCGGACGGCCACATGCCGGCGATTTCCCAGCCGGCGATTTCCTTCAATACCTGTTTCCCCAGGTGAATTTGTTTGCGCGCTTCCTCCGGATGCCGGAACCGCTTCTGCGGCAAATGCACGCCCGGCATGGAAATCCGCGCCACGTCGGAATCAATGAGCAGGGGCAGAATCGGGTGTGCATACGGCGTCCCGGTGATTTCGATCTGTCCGGATTTCTGCAACGCGTCGTACTGTTCCAGGACGTTTCGGAGGGCGGTTTCATGAATTTCGAGCAACTTCTTCTTATCGGCCTCGGTGAAATTCTCATCCTTCTCAACCAAAGATTGCACTTCCGGGAGGGATCGCAGCTGTTCACCTGTCCATCCCAGCAGGAACCAGACCTGCAGGTCGCGGAAATCCCGCGCTTTGAATTTATTTCGAACCGTATTCAGTGTAACGGCAGTGGTATCGTCACCCCGCATTTCCAGAAGTTCGGTATATCGCTCGGAGCGATTGATGATCCGCTTCTCATTGGTCATAAAGAATTCCTGCAGAAGGAAAAATTGCTCCTCAGCAGTCAGAGCATCCGCAGGCTTTTGCGTAAGATTCAGGTGCTTCTCCGAAACGGTGTCGAAATCATTGTATTCTTCTATCTGTTTCAGCAGAGATGGGACAAAATTCACCACGCCCTTTACTTCCGGATGGCGCTCCAGATGCCAGGCCATATCGGTATAATCTTTGGTGGTGTGTAAACGTGACCACGGTAACAGGTATTCACCCGTAGATTGGTCTTTATAAAACGGCTGATGCATATGCCACTGGAAAATCACGTAGAGCGGTTGAGAACGGGTCATAATAGTGTATATCTCTTTTTAATGATCGGTTAAATCAGGAAAAAATGCAGGCAAAATCACGAGTATTGATAGTAAATGTCATCGGAGTCCGGAATAATGTATTTACACTTCGTCAGTATTAATATTTCTTTTCATTTCTTCTCACTTGGTGAATTTAGATTGCCGGCGATGGAAGTGCAAACGGAATGCGGAAAAATGGAATTAGGTATAAGGTATAGGGGTATAGGGGTATAGGGGTATAAGGGTATAAGGGTATAAGGGTATAAGGGTATAAGGGTATAAGGGTATAAGGGAAAATTGACCGGAAACCGAAGACCAGAGCCGGGAGACCTGAAAGACAACAACCAACTACGAAAATCTCACAAACTCCCTATAACTCAGGACGGAGGACACGCGACGGTTTTAACCATAACACTGTAACACAATAACACTATAGCACACTTTTAAACTGGTTTCCCATTGATCTTCACTCCACCAACTTTTACGCTTGTATTGAAATGGAATAAGAAAAGGACATAAACCATAGATCATCGGAGAGGTGATTTCTATGAAACTTAAAGATGTCCAGCATCTGGATGAGGTACAGGTTAAAAACGGCGATGCGCTCATCGTGGTGGATATGCAGAACGACTTTATGCCCGGTGGAGCACTCGCCGTCGAGGATGGCGATTCGATAATCCCTGGGGTTAACAAACTCATGGAAAAATTTAACAGCAAAAACCTCCCCATTGTTTTCACCCAGGACTGGCACACCGAAAATCATCGCTCCTTCGCCAGCGCTCATGAGGGTAAGGAGCCGTTCGATCCATATGAGGAACCGGGCATCGGCCCGGTGCTCTGGCCGGATCACTGCGTGCAGGGCTCCGAAGGCGCGGACTTCCATCCGAATGTAAACACAACACTGCCGGATGCAATCGTCCGGAAAGGATATAACAAAAACAGGGACAGTTACTCCGGATTCGTGGAAAATGACCACGAAACCGAAACCGGACTGGACGGCTACCTCAGCAACCGGAAGATCAAACGGATATTCATCTGTGGACTGGCCATGGACTATTGCGCCTTTTTCACCGCAAAAGATGGCGCTGATAAGGGATATGAGGTCTTCTACCTCTCGGATCTCACACTCCCCGTCGGATCGCCGGAGGACAGCGTCTCCAACGCGCTTGAGACGATGAAAGCCAAGGGTGTAAAATTCGTAAAATCCAAAGACGTGAAGTTTAAAGATCCACACACGGTGAAGGCAGCGTAAAAAATTACTCGGTAATTAGCAAATTGTAGACCCTTTCAGGGGTTAAAACCCTGAAAGGGTTTTTTTTACACCTTATTCCCGTTCTCTCTCTTTACAATTTGTATGCCTTTTGTCCGCCTTGAAATAAAATTTCAAGGCTATTTTGAAAGCCTCGCAATCTCATTGCGAGGCGGAAACTAATTGAAGAATTACCCGTTTTTTCTTGAGACTTGTATGGAATACCTGGACATCAAAAAACGGGTAGAAAAAATCAAGGAAACTCAGAACCATCTGTCTTAGTTTTCACAAAAGAATGTCTTCCAAGCCCCGAAGGAGTGGAAAGTGAATAGCCCCGGGCTTTAGCCCGGGGATCAGGAGCCCTAAATATATTTTACCCCCCCATCGGCCGACAAGAAAAATGATAACATCGTTAATTACCCGTTTTTCTTGATATCCCCTGGGGATCCCTTCCGGGGAAAAAAGGGTAGAAAAATTCAAGGGAACTCAGAACTCTCCCGACCCGTCGGGATCAGACAGCTGAGTTTCCGTTCAAACACCCACAAAGTTTCCTTCCTGGCCTCGCTGTTCATTTTGGGCACCGCATCGACGAGCGGCGAATCGGCAGAACCAGCTGTCTGAGGGAGCGAAGCGACTGAGTTCTGGTTCTGCCACAGAGCAAGTCGGAAATGCGGTCAAAATGAATAGCGGAGCCTTGATTTTTTCCGCACTTTTTTCCCTTAGGGATCCCGTTGGGGTATCAAGAAAAAAGTGCGAATAGTATATAACGCTTGTCACAGATGCTTCATATAAATCGAATTTCTAGGCTATGAGTATGGATAATTGAGACAGTATTGTCTGCACATAAGCGAGAAGCCTTTCGTAGAGACGTTGCATGCAACGTCTTACCTGAAAACCGTTAAATCAGGGTAGGTATCGCCTTGGAGTAATTTGCCACAGAGATTCCAAGACTTTTCAATTATTACCCCGCAACCTTATTTCAAGTTAGAATCAGATAGTGGTATACCCGTTTTGTCTTGATACAAAACGGGCAGAAAAAATCAAGGAAACTCAGAACTCGCACTTCTATGCCGACAGATGGTCTTTCATTCAATATTTTACAGTGAAAATTCCGCTCCGATAGTTTCAATCCGGGTGCTCAGACAGCTGAGTTTCCGAATAAAAACGACCAAGAAGCCTTTACTAATGGCCTCCAAGATAATTTTGCTCTATCGGCCAATGATTGAAGGTAGCCAAAACCAGCCTGTTTGAGCGGAGCGAGTTTCTGGTTTTGGCCCCGGAGACCATTGCGGCCGATACCAAAATTATCTTGGCAGCCTTGATTTTTTGCGCACTTTTGTATCAAAACAAAAGTGCGATGCGAGGGAATGTCCTTTTGGTAACAATTGTTACTGGATGAGTTTACATTGAAAATCCTCCTGAGCGATCCCGCCCTGGCGGGAGAGTCGTCCCACAGGAATCCCTTCCGGGGAAGGATCTCGGCAAGATTTCTCCATGCTTAGTTTTTATGAAATTCCTCGACTCTTCAGAAAATAAAAACCGATGTCAAGTACCGAAGGAAAGTCAGATGAAAAGCTTCAGGATTTCGAAAGAAAGATCTCTTAAATGCAGCACATAGCTCAGTAGCCTGAATACAGCCAGGGAGTCCATCGGGGCAACAGAAAAATGGTAACATCGTTAAATACCCGTTTTGTCTTGATACAAAACGGGCAGAAAAAATCAAGGAAACTCAGAACTCGCACTTCTACGCCGACAGATGGTCTTTCATTCAATATTTTACAGTGAAAATTCCGCTTCGATAGTTTCTATCCAGGTGCTCAGACAGCTGAGTTTCCGAATAAAACCACAAAAAAACATTTACTAATGGCTGCCCCGACATACACAGTCATCCTGAGCGAGCGGAGCGAGTCGTCCCAAAGGGATCCCGCTGGGGAAGGGTCTCGTTAATTTACCTTGAGAGTTAATCTTACGAGATTCCTCGGTGCGTCCGGTCTCCGCCGGACTTACTCGGAAAGACTCCTGTTATAATTGGAGGTGGGATTTGAGATTATTCCCGCGCCAACCGCTCCCTCGTATACGGCAACAACCCACCAGCATTAAAGATCTCCACCACCGAAACCGGGAACGCCGGGAAGCGGAATTCCCGATCATTTGCACGAATAACTCCGTCTTTGAGATGGACGGCAATCGTATCGCCCTCTTCTACGTTATCCACCAGGTCGGGACAGGTAATCGCCGGCAGCGCATTGTTGATGCAGTTCCGGTAGTAAATCCGTGCAAAGGATTTGGCAATGATAGCGCCGACGCCTGCCTCCTTCAGGCAGGTCACCGCCTGCTCCCGGCTGGATCCGTTGCCCCAGTTGGAGCCGCCGACGATGATATCGCCCGCATTCACATTTTCAGCAAAATCGGGATCAAGATCTTCCAGTGCGTGTTTGGCCATCTCAGATGGGTCGCTGATGGTATAGGTGTACTTCCCGGGGAAGATCACGTCGGTGTTTACGTCATCGCCGTATTTCCAGATTTTGCCTTCGATTACGTTCTCCATCAGACTTCCACCTCTTCCTTGATATTTTCCGGATTCGTGATATATCCCGCCAGTGCGCTGGCTGCCACCACCGCCGGATTCGCCAGATAGATCTCCGCATCTCTGGTGCCCATGCGTCCCTGGAAATTACGGTTCGCGCTGCTGATACAGACCTCACCGGGAGCCAGCACGCCCATGTGATTCCCCATGCAGGCGCCGCAGCCCGGCGGACTTATCACCGCACCGGCCTTCACCAGATCGCTGGTATACCCAAGATCCGTAGCCTGCTCCAAAACTTCAGATGACGCCGGTACGACCATCAGCCTGGTATTCGGCGAAATTCGTTTGCCCCGGAGGACTTCCGCCGCAGCGGCGATGTCGGACAGCCGGCCGTTGGTGCAGGTGCCGATGTACGCCTGATGCACCCGCGTCCCCTCCATCTCGGAGAGCGGCACCACATTGTCCACGGTATGCGGCTTCGCCACCACCGGCTCAATCTCACTGAGGTCAAAATCGATGGTACGATCGTACTCGGCGTCTTCATCCGGGTAAAGCACCAACTCCTCGATTCGCTGGCGGCACGATTCCACCGAATCGCCAGTGCGCTTCGCCAGCCGCGCTGCCAGCCAGTCGAATACACTCTCATCCGGCTCAAGGTAGGCGTTCTTAGCGCCGAACTCCGCCATCATATTAATGAGCACCATCCGGTCTTCCACGGTGAACTGTGACACACCGTCGCCTGTAAATTCCACGGATTTATACAGCGCACCGTCGGCTCCGAATTGTCCGATGAGACTCAGCGCCACATCCTTGGAGGTTGCTCCGTTACTCAACTCCCCGGTCAATCGTACGCGAATCGTCTCCGGTACCCGGAGCCAGAGTTCGCCGGCTGCCCAGGTGGCAGCCATCTCGCTGCGACCAATACCGGTTCCAAAGGCTCCCATCCAGCCGAAGTGCGGCGTGTGGGAGTCGGCGCCCAAGATAATCTGTCCTGGCAAAATCAGCGCCTCTTCGCTGAGTACCTGGTGACAAATCCCTCGCCCGACTTCGAAAAAATGTGAAATACCTTGTTCCTTCACGAATTCCCGGATCTTCGAATGATTCTCCGCGTGCTTCACCGTCGGCGCCGGCGCTGCATGATCCAGGGTGATAGCCAGTTTTTCCGGATCCCAAACATCCGTCACACCCAGCGACTCAAAATATCCCCGAATGGCTGCGCTGTTATCGTGGCTCAGAGCGCGATCCGGTGTGACGTCCACCACTTCACCGATTTCGGCGTACTCCTGGCCAGCGCCTCTGGCGAGGACTTTCTGGACAAAGGTCTGCGACCGGCTACTTCCGTTAGTTTGATTACTCATTGCGCCTCCACCACCTCCGAGACTGCTTCCGACAGGCTCACATCATTTTCCGCCACGTGATGGAGCATAGCGTCCACGTCATCCAGGGTCAGATGCTGATCGTCGGCCAGGGTTTTAATCTTCTGCGTGAGCGCCTTGACTGCCTCATCTTCCATGGAAAGCCCCAGCTGCTGGGCCCGCTGGCGGACAGCGTTCCAGCCGGTCAACCGATGCGCAATATGGATATAGCGACTCAGGCCGAAGTCTTCCGGTTTCAAAATTTCATAAGTCGCCGGATTGTTCAGGATCGCCTTGGCGTGGATGCCAGCCTTGTGGGTAAATGCTGAGTAACCGGTGATGTAGTTGTTAAACGGCACGTCCACGTTTACCAACTCCGCCACGTGGTGATCCAGTTCATCCAGTTTGGTAATGTCATACTTTTCCACCAGCGATTTATCTGTGGCGTAGAGTCTGGCGATCAATCCACCCAGCGGCGTAATGCCGTTCCGCTCGCCGATGCCCAGCACGCTGGTATCGATGTGCGTGGCGCCGCCCTGCAGCGCCATAAAGGCGTTGGCAATGGCGCATCCGCTGTCGTTGTGTCCGTGAAATTCGATGTCGCAGGCCACCCGGGAACGTAACTCTTTGACCAGTTCGTATATTTCCAGTGGTGTTCCGACGCCCACGGTATCGGCGATACCGACCCGGTCGACGCCGAATTCGTCCACGGCTTCGTAGACCCGGAACAGGTCTTCGTTCTCAGAGCGGAGACTGTCCTCGGTGCTGAAGCGGACTTCCACATTCTGGGACTTCAGGTAATCGATCACCTCCAGCGCCAGGTCGATGATCTGGTCTATCGATTTCCCGTGGCTGAACTCTCTCAGATATGAGGATGTCCCAATCACAACATCCACGCCATCCACACCTGTTTCTACTGCGATTTTGGCATCGCTCACAGTACAGCGGGTGTGCGTCAGGATCTTCGCACGGTAGTTTTGTTTGGTGATCTCCTCAATGTCCGCCTTGCTCTGCGGCGACGCACATGGCGACGTGAGTTCCAGATATTCCACGCCAAAATCGTCCAGCAGTTCGGCGATGTGCTTTTTCTGCCCGGTGGTGAAAAACGCGTTTACAAACTGCTCACCCTCGCGCAGCGTCGATTCGATAATTGAGTATTCGCCGATTTTCATGTTCGTTCCTCCCGTGCGGTTTCGTGTAATACAGTTGTCAATACTGCAATGCTTCGTTCATATTCGTTTAAATCAAGATGTTCGTTCGGCGTGTGATCCAGGCCGGAATCTCCGGGCCCGTACGCCAGTATCGGGCAGTTCCAGACCGGCCCGACCACGTTCATATCGCTGGTACCGGTTTTTACCTTGAATCGCGGCCGGCTGCCCTCCGCCCTGATGCCCTTCATAAACGCCCGGTGCAGCGGCGTCCTCCTGTCTCCGGCGTACGCCGGTACCGATTCTTTGACGGTGATAGCGCCATCTGCTCCGGGTAAATTCCGTAAATCTTCAATCAACTGTTCCGGTTCCAGAGATGGCGGGAGCCGGAAGGTAAACCGGGCTTCCATCCGCTGGGTATTCTCCGGTTCACTCGTGGCCATATGCGGAATTCGACTCTGGAGCCGCTGAAAAATTCCGTCTGTATCTTCATTGAATTCGGCAACGTAGGACTGAATACCGTTCCAGAGATGGATAGTGTCTTCCGCCACGGAGGTCTCGTCCGCCGCCGGATGCGCGGTCGGCTTTTCCGCGGAATATTCCATCACTACACGGCCCTTGTATCCCAGGGTGACTGCATCCCAGCCGCTGGGTTCACCGATGATGCAGTAATCCGGGCGATATTCATCTGCGATCGCTCGAGCGCCCTTTGAAGTGTGAATCTCTTCCTCAACCGCGCCAATCACAATAATTCGCTGATTGTCCGCTCCAGCGTTTGCCGCCGCAGAGATAAACGTGGCCAATGCGCCCTTGGCATCCACCGATCCACGTCCGTACAGGATGTCATCCTCGATGCGGACTTCCGGCCCGCCGGGGACGGTATCCATGTGTCCCAGCAGAACTATTTCTCCGGGGCCGTCGCCGATAACTCCGATGGCATTCCCGGCGGAATCGATATGAGCATCGAAGCCCATATCATTCATGGACTCGACAAGAAACTCCGCTACCGCGCGTTCGTCGCCGCTGACGCTGGGGATTTCGACCATCCGGTGGAGTAATTCCCTGGGATTCATCCCTGCTCCGATGCTTTCCTTGTGGGCATGGTTCTGTCCTGCAGGATTGCGACCGTCTCCTCCAGCACGAATTCCCACTCCTCTTCCGGAATATTCAGCGGTGGCAGGAAGCGCAGGATGGTCGATCCCGCCGGCAGCGCCAGAATGCCACGCTCCATGAGTTCCTTCAGTACCGGCGTCACCCGCCGACGCAACTCAATGCCGATCATTAGACCAAATCCGCGTATTCCGCGAATGATTTGGGTGTCCTCCAATTCTTCCGAAAGATATTCAAGTGCTTTGGCGCCAAGTTCTTTTGAGCGCGCCGGTAGATTCTGCTCCTCCAGAATACCCATAGTCGCAAGGCTCACGGCGCTGGCCAGCGGATTTCCGCCGAACGTGGAACCATGAATCCCGTTCGAAAATGGCTCAACTGATTCCCTGAACACCATAGCGCCCATGGGAAATCCACCCGCAATGCCTTTCGCCAGAGTCAGCACATCCGGAACCACATTATGATGTTGGAACGCGAACCATTCGCCGGTGCGGCCGAATCCGGTCTGTATCTCATCGAAAATTAGCAGAGTGCCGGTTTCGTCACACTGCTCCCGCAACGCTTCCAGGTAGGCTGAGTCTGCCGGAATCACCCCGCCTTCGCCCTGCACAGGCTCCACCACAACTGCGGCGGTCTCCTCGGTGATCGCCTCCTGTGCTGCCTCAATATTATTCAGCGGAATGTGATTCACATCCGGCACCAGCGGTTCAAACGGTTTACGGTATTTTTTACGCCAGGTGAGACTCAGTGATCCGAACGTCCGGCCGTGAAAGCACCGCATGGTGGCGATAATTTCTGATCTTCCGGTGGCATGACGGGCCAGCTTCAGCGCTGCCTCCACAGCTTCCGTGCCGGAGTTGGTGAGAAATGCTCTGGAAAAATTGGCATCGTCCAGATGATTGCAATTATGAATGAGTCGTTCAAGTAGCCGCGCTCGCTGATCGTTGGAAAAAGAGTTCGAGCAGGCCATCAATCGCTGGGACTGCTCGTGCATGGCGTCGACAATCACCGGATGTGCATGGCCCAGTATCGCCGC
Organism: Candidatus Neomarinimicrobiota bacterium; assembly: GCA_021734025.1. Taxonomy (NCBI): domain Bacteria; kingdom Pseudomonadati; phylum Fidelibacterota; species Fidelibacterota bacterium. The sequence goes on along the minus strand of JAIPJS010000020.1, from coordinate 20,583 downwards.
ACCGTGACCGGCAACGCAATCTACATAAGAGTTGCCCTCGTCATCGAAAATTCTTGCGCCTTCCCCGTGGGTTAGCGTGATGCCGCGTAATCCGTACGCGCCGCTTCCGTACTGCTCTTCCATCTCATGGGAGTTCACTGTTCAACCCCTTCCTGGTTTTCCTCGTTTACCGCATCCTGCTCAAATCGCGTTCCCTCGCCGGAAAACACCGTTGCCAACGGATTGGAAGTATTGCTGGCCCCAATGAAGACCCTGCCGACACCCCCGTCTAGTGCTTCACTGGCGGCCAGCAATTTGATTCGCATGCGTCCTTCCGCATAATTCGATATCGCTTCCTTGATTCCCGAACGCGGTACAAAGTCAATTCGTGAGTCCGGATCGTCCGCATCGGCAAGCAGCCCCGGCGCGCCGGTGAGCAGAATCAGTTCATCCGCTTTAAGGCTCCCGGCGATGGCCGCGGCGGCTCTGTCGCCGTCTACGTTGATAATTTCCTCCTCGGTGCTGATGGCCGGCGGAGAGACTACAGGAGCATAACCATTCTCCAAAAGAGTCCTCAGCAGATCAGCGTTCACGCTGGTTACCTTTCCGGTGTAATCGTCACGGATAATCCGCTGACGACCGTTCTCCTTCACGCGGATGGCCTTCTTCCGGGGACCGGACATGAGCCGGCCGTCCAGGCCGGAGAGTCCGACGGCGTTCACATCGTATTCCTGCAGCATCCGAACAATGGAGGTATTCACATCGCCAGTCACCACCATGGCAAAGATCTCCGCGGTGCGTTTGTCCGTCCGGCGGCTCCTGAAGCCGGATGACGATGTCACGAACTCCGGCGGATGATCCAGTGCGGTCGCCACCTCGTTGACGCGCGCCGATCCACCGTGCACCAACACCCAGCGTTCGCCGGATTGCCAGCGATCTGCTAGTTCCTTCACCAGCGGCTCGATGGCGTTACCCTCGCCGCCGCCTACCTTAATTACGTACATGCTCAATCCCTTCTATCATTCGAAATAATTCTAACAACTGCTTGCTTCTATCTCGTATTCTCGTTGAATTTCAACCCCTTTGGGGAGCCCTTGGATATCGTATATAGTATTTATCAAACCACACAACTCCATCTCTTCCCGCAAGGGATCCCGTTGGGACTGCCTCCCATCATACCGGATGCAGGCCCGAGAATCCGAGTCCGGCGCGCTCGTCAAATCCGTGCGCTACGTTCAGCGACTGGACGGCGCTGCCGGCGGCCCCCTTCATCAGGTTATCCAGCGCGCTCACCACCACGACGCGGTTCGAGCCCTCGTCCACCTGCCAGCCGATGTCACAGTAGTTGGAGCCAGCCAGAATCTTCGGCTCCGGAAACCGGTACACGCCGGCCCGATCCCTAATAATCCGGATGAAGGGTTCCTTCTTGTACGCATCCCGGTACATTCCAAAGATGTCTTTATTGGAGACTTCTTCACTGAGAAAAACGTGCGAAGTTGCGAGAATGCCACGCACCATATCGATGGCGGTCGCGGAAAAGTTTAATTGTTCTCTGGTGAGTCCCAGCTCCTGGATGACTTCCGCTTGGTGCCGGTGTCCCGTCGGTGCAAACGACCGGACGACGCCGGCCCGCTCTGGGTGATGGGACGACAGCGATGCGCTGGCGCCGCCTTCGCTGGAGCCGACTTTTATATCCACGGTTACGCTCTCAATCACGCCGGCGTTCGCCAGCGGATAGAGCGCCAGGTTGGTGGCGGTGGCGTTGCAGCCAACGCCGGAGATATACCGGGCGCCACGCAAGTTCTCCCGCTCCAGTTCTGGCAGTCCATACACGAATCGGCTCCGGTAATCCGGATTGTCGGTATAGGTATCGTACCACTCTTTGTGCCAGGCGGAGTCACGCAGCCGGAAGTCCGCCGAGCAGTCGATAATTGTGTCGGCCAGTTCCGCAAATCGTTCGATGTCACCGATAGCTTTTCCGTGAGGGAGACAGAGAAATAAAACGTCGGCCTTCTCCAGCTGGTCTATCGACCGAAACCGGAGCCGCGTCCGATCCCGCAGGTTGGGATGCAAGGTGGTAACCGATCGTCGGGAAAAGCGCTCCGAGGTAACCTGGGTGATCTTGCACTCCGGATGATCCAGCAGAATGCGGAGCAATTCGCCGCCAACATAGCCGGAACCGCCTACGATTGCCACGTCTAACATACCGCCTCCAGTTCCGCCTCTTCCTGCTCAGCAGCGGTTGCGCCTTCACCGACGGCGATAACATAATCGATAATCCGCGCCGGGATATCCACGCCGGTGGGTTCGATGGAGTTTCGGAATTCCATGGTATAGTTCACCTCATTTACCAGCAGACCGCGATCGCTTTCGAAGACGTCCACCGCAATCACACCGCCACCAATGGCGTCTGAGGTATTGCGAGACAGCTCAATGAGTTCGTCGCTCATGGGATGGTTATCCGCATGACCACCGCGGGAAGTGTTGGTGATCCAGTGATCGGACTCCCGCCGAATAGCGCAGATGGGTTCGCCGTCGATTACGAATGTCCGGAGATCCCGGCCGGGTTTCTCGATGTACTCCTGGATATAAAAGATGGCGTGCTGCACGCCGCCCAAAGTTTTCTTGTGCTCCAGGATTGATTCCGCCATATTCCGGCTGGTAATTTTGGCCTGCAAGCGCCCCCATGAACCGATGGCTGGTTTCAGCACTACCGGATAGCCCATGGTTTCGATAGCCTCCAGCGCGCTGTCCGGTGTATAAGCCACCATAAATTCCGGCTGTGGGATATCCGCTTCCTCAAGAAGAACGGAGGTTTCAATTTTATCTCCGCAAATCCGGGCAACCTCGTATTCATTCACCGTGGGAATCCCCAGCTTATTAAAAAATCCCAGCGATGTAAGCGCCCGGGAATGGCTGATTGAACGCTCCAGGATCACGTCAAACCGGGACCATTCGTCGATATTGGCTGAGCCGAATTGCAGCTCATCATCATAAATGGGTTCGTAGTTTACGCCCCGTTCCTCCAGCGCTTTGAACAGGAGTTTCTCTTCCACCCGAACCCGGCCGATTAATACTCCGACATGCATAACAGTCTGCTCCTTTGGTCTCTATTCGCCCCAGTCTTCTTCGATTTCCGGCGCCAGATCGATCTCCACCGGATCCGTAGACACGACTTCCAGCTCTACTCCGCACTCTTCGCACTGGATGATCTCATGCGCCATGACATCGGCATCCAGATTGACATCGCCGCCACATTCCGGGCAGGATACTGTCTGTGAACTCATTGTTGTTGCTCCTTTCGATTGGTGTTTGATTATAAGATACATAAAAAAAGCGCCGAACCCTTTTCGGGATTCGGCGCTTTTTAGTTAAATCTTATGTATGTAGAAATCAGTACAAGGCACCAAACCCCGGGTATGTAGTTTTATCCTTGGCCTTAGCCTTATACTGTTTCTTCAGCGAATCGGATAGAGTAATAATGACGGGACGCACTTCCGTTACCTCAGATCCATGTGCGTTAAAATTTTTAGTTATCTGTGCCATTATTTTTCTTTTTAATCCGTTTTCGTTTATGAGATTGTAAGAATAGAGATTAGAAAATTGGGTGTCAAGTGGTTTTTCCTCTACTGCGCTATCTATCCGGGGAGGGATCTCGTCAGTTTGTCTCCTGAGATTACTTCACGCGGTTCCTCGACTCACTTCGTTCGGTCGGGATGACTCAATTTTTTTATTCATGCTAGCACAGAAACAATGCCAGTCATCCTGAGCGAGCGTTCGATTCAATCAATCCGCAGCCAAAGGATCCCCGTTATTAATAACCATCCCTCCAACTATCTGATTGTGCATTCCACCCCACACTCCGGGAATTCCGAAATTTATACAGGGAGAAATATTTTGGGCGCCTTCGCTTCGCCCTTTCTTAAATCTTTATTTTGTAATCTGTGTTTTTCACTTATGAGTGGGGATTTAAGAAAATTTATATTTGGCCATCGGATATTCCATATGTCTATCAGACTTCACTGGACACAGACCCGCCTGCTGGTTAAAATAACAGATAATCTTTGCAGAGATGATTGCGGAAGGAGCACTATGAATTATTCCAGGCCAAATTACGAACTCTGGCGTGAACTTCACATATCACGGGAGGCAAGGGACAAATACCAGTTTGAACAGACGTTATTCGCCCAGCACGGGGATGCAATATTCGCCGATTTTCACACCGTCCGGAAATTCGCCCAGCGAATGAACGACAAACGGAACGTGGTGGAAATCCCCGAAAAAGCCGTGAACGCCGGCGATATCAATGGGATCGGCCTTATTCATGAAGTACTCCATTATATGATCGATCAATTCCGAAAACAGAAGAACAGCACGGTTTTCCCGGAGGCTCTGGAATATCTCCGGGAGAGAATTGGTGAAAAAGAACTTCGGAAAACACTGGAACGTTTTACCGATGCATTCCCGCCCATTAAAGTGTATCGCCAGGAACTTTCCGCGGCGGATTATCTGGAAAAGAGCACCGAATCCACTCCACACACTGAAGTAATGCTGGAAGAGGTGATCCTTCTCTGGCTCTCAAATATCAATCCGGCCTTGTCCAATTATCTCGAACTGTTCGACGATGACGATCTTGAAAAGGGTACGAAATATCTCGAAGCCCTCGAATCCCTGGACGATTTCTTCGAGACGCAGCCAAAATTCGGCCCCGAGAACCAGCAGCTGCTGGAAATGCTCCAGGCACCGGCAAAGGCATCACCCCACTCTATCTCTGGCCAGCTGGAATGGATTCGACAGCACTGGGGTTCTATCCTTGGCAAATATTTTTATCGCCTGCTCCGTGGGCTGGATTTTATCGAGGAGGAACGCAAAGCCCGATTCATCGGTTCCGGTCCAAGCCAAACATACGATTTTTCGGGCGAGCCGGATTACGAGCGATTCAGCGAAGATCTGGACTGGATGCCGAAGGTCGTCCTGCTGGCAAAAAATGTTTACGTCTGGCTGGATCAGCTCTCGAAGAAATACGAGCGGGATATCTCCAAGCTGAATCAGATCCCGGATGAGGAATTGGATATACTGAGTCGTTGGGGCATTACCGGCCTCTGGCTCATCGGGCTCTGGGAGCGGAGTCATGCCTCCAAGGAAATCAAGCAGATGATGGGCAATCCGGAGGCGGTCGCCTCGGCATATTCGCTCTATGATTATGTTATCGCTGACGAACTCGGCGGCGAAGAGGCCTACAACGATCTCCGGCGCCGGGCCAGAGAACGCAGCATCCGGATGTCCGGCGATATGGTGCCGAACCATGTGGGTATTGACGGCAGGTGGGTTATCGAACATCCGGACTGGTTCGTCCAGCTGGATTATCCGCCGTTCCCGGGTTATACCTTCAATGGGAAAGATCTAAGCCGAAGAGACGATGTCGGCATCTATCTGGAAGACCATTATTACGAGCGAAGTGACGCTGCCGTGGTCTTCAAGCGTGTCAATCACAACACCGGTGAGACGCGCTTCATTTATCATGGGAACGACGGCACCAGCATGCCGTGGAATGACACAGCCCAACTGAATTATCTCAACGAAGAAGTTCGGGAGGCGGTCATACAGACCATCTTACACGTGGCAAGGAAGTGCTCCATTATCCGTTTCGATGCGGCGATGACACTGGCGAAAAAGCACTATCAGCGACTCTGGTATCCTCAGCCGGGCACCGGTGGGGACATTCCGTCCCGCGCTGAGTACGGCATGACCAAAGAAGAATTCGACCGCGTCTTCCCCAAGGAATTCTGGCGGGAAGTCGTGGATCGTGTAGCCGAGGAAGAACCGGACACCCTGCTTTTGGCCGAGGCGTTTTGGCTGATGGAAGGATATTTCGTTCGGACCCTCGGCATGCACCGGGTGTACAACAGCGCCTTTATGCACATGCTGAAGGACGAAGAAAATTCGAAATATCGCGACACCATCAAAAATGTACTGGAGTTCAACCCTGAGATCCTGAAGCGGTTCGTGAACTTTATGAATAATCCGGACGAGGAGACGGCGGTCGCCCAGTTTGGCAAAGATGACAAATACTTCGGCACCTGCATCATGATGGTCACTATGCCCGGGCTGCCGATGATCGGCCACGGACAAATAGAAGGCTACACTGAGAAGTACGGCATGGAATACAAGCGGGCGTACCGTGACGAGACGCCGGACGACCATCTCATTCAGCGCCATGAACGGGAAGTTTTTCCTCTTATGAAAAAGCGGTACCTGTTCGCCGATGTTGAAAACTTCCAACTTTATGATCTGTTCGCACCGGAGGGACACGTCAACGAGAACGTCTTCGCCTACTCCAACCGTTCTGGTGATGAAAAGGGACTGGTGACCTACAATAACAAATTCGAAGATGCCAAGGGGTGGCTGCGGACTTCAGTTGGGCGCAGGACGTCTGATGGCAATCTTGTACAACAGTCCCTCGGCGAAGGACTCCACCTGAGCAACGACGATTCGTATTACTGCATCTTCCGTGATCATATCACTGGGATGGAGTACATCAGGAACAGTAAACAGTTGCACGAACAGGGATTGTACATCGAACTCGGCGCCTTCAAATATCAGGTGTTCCTGGATTTCCGGGAAGTCTATGATCAGGATGGCCAGTACCGGCAGCTGGCCGAATATCTGAACGGACGGGGAGTTCCCAGTGTGCAGGAGGCCCTCCGTGAAACCATGCTGCAGCCGTTACATGAGAAAGCCAGACCGATATTTAATGCAAAACTGTTTCGGACACTTCAAAAATTTGCGGCCGATTCCGATAAAATGGATTCGGACATACCATCCCAGCTGAAATCCCACCTCCGTGGCTTTCTGAAAGCGTTGAGTGAATATACTGGCAATGCGGAAGGAGTCGAACGGGTGCTTCCGGAAGCGATGGAAAGAATCAAAGCCGTGCTTACCATCGGAACTGCGACTGAGGAATCGGGTGCTGATTTGTCCAAAGAAGCGGCGGCAGATATTGAGAGGGTGCTGACACGGCTGGAAGAGAACCCCGACGCCCCGACAACCCTTTTGGCCTGGGCGCTCCTGAGCCGGATCGGCGGACTCGTCGCAGAGACTGACATCCCCGGAAGAAGCCGGACGTGGATTGATGAGTATCTGCTGGGGCAGCTGTTGGCCGATCTGTTTCGCCAGTTAGAGATTCCAGCCGACAGAATCGACAAATTGGTACGCACCGTCAAAATGCTCACCGTTGCTCAGGACTGGTATGATACGGAAGACGGAGAGCGGGCAGAAGCATATCGTATAATGGAATCGCTCCTGAAGCTGGAAGACGTTCGCTACTACCTCGGGCTGAACCGCCACCAGAATACACTCTGGTTTAACGATGAAGCGTTCGACACACTCACCCATTGGCTGCGCCTGATACTGCTCACCGATGCTCTTTCTGAGGAAGCCATAGACCGGTTTAACTCAGGCAATGATATTGTCCGGAAGTTCGAGCAGGCAAAGAAGGATTCAGGGTATAAGGTTGAGCAGTTGCTGGAAGAATTAAAGCGGGAAGTGTAGTTGCGGTAAAGTAGGAGTCATGACTCGTTAAAGAACCGCCGGAGGGCATCTCACGAGATTCCTCCGTTCACTAACGCTCAGTCGGAATGACTCCGTTTTTTCTTCAAGGGACTATATTATTCAATCATCCTGAGCGAGCGAAGCGAGTCGTCCTAAAGGGATCCCCGCGGGGGAAGGATATCGCTATCTTAACCCCAGAGACTATTTCACCAGATCCCTCCACTCGTCCGGCAGTTGCCGGACTCGGTCGGGATGACTCACTATTATTCCTCATGAAAACACAAAGCGCTGCCAGTCATCGATGGCTGATAGCGCCCCAAAAACCTCGAAAGAAATAATTTCCGGCGCTACATCACCGACTGAATCTCCTGCCAGAGCTGATCTGCGGTTTTAATGCCCACGTAACGATCCTGCACCTTGCCGTCCGGGCCGATGATAAAGGTGGTCGGAATGGCACTCACACCGCCGTACACCTGGGTCAGTTTCGCCAGATACTTGGAATCGCCCGTTAACACCGGATAATTCATATTCATGTTTTCTGCGAATTTCTGAATCTCCTCCGTGGTTCCGCTCTGCAGGGTCACTCCAAGTATAACGAACTTTTCCGGATTTTTGGTTTCGGTCAGCTTCACAAAATCCGGGATCTCCTTGCGGCACGGCGGACACCAGGTAGCCCAGAAATTCAGCACGACCACCTTGCCGCGATAATCATCCAATTGCACTGTTTTACCATCAATGGTCTGCAGTTGGAAGTTGGGTGCCTCCGGCTTGACATCGGCGTTTGGCTTGTATGAGATAGCCTCTTGGGAATCCAGGCTTACTCCGGACTGGGCACTGGAGTAGGTCCCGATAAAAGCCACACCGCCTGCAATAACCATTGCCAGTAGAACAAGAAATACCTTTTTATAATTCATAAATTGATTTCCTCTCATGGTCAGTTTCTATCATATTTGCTTATATTTCATTCATACGTTCCAGAAATTGTTCCGCTGATTCAAACCCTGTCAGCCGAAGTGACTCCACTTCCCTACCATCTTCGTTTAAAAATACGATCGAGGGCACACCCCGGATATCGTATTTCTGTTTCAACTGTTGCACTTCCGGTGCATTGTTTTGAGTGAGGTCCGCCTTCAATGTTACAAATCGCTCAGCCTCTTCCACCACCGCAGGATTGCTGAAAGTAAAGTTATCCAACTCCTTACACGGGATGCACCAGTCAGCGTAAAAGTCGATGATGACGGGTCTGTTCTGGCTGGCAGCCTGGTCCAGTTTTTCCTGGGAATATTTTTGCCATTCGATCTCTACCTCCGGGCCTTTGCTGGGAATCACCACCCAGATTGCGAATGCCAGAAAGAGTAGTCCAATGACCGGTTTGACGATTTTGAACGCCCTGGAATCCGACCGGCTCCAGGTAATAGCCCCCAGGTAGATTGCACCGGCAAGCGCGTTCACGCCGTGCAGAATCCGGTAGAGCGTACCGGACATCACCGGTTCGAGGAAATAGATCGCCATCCCAATGAGGATAAATCCGAATACATACCTGACCCAGACCATCCACTGGCCGGATTTGGGAAGTTTCTGCATCAGTCCGGAGAACGTCCCCAGCACCAGATACGGCAGTCCCAATCCCAGACTCAGGACAAAGAACATGGTGAAACCGAGTGCCGGATTGCCAATGTCACCGACAAAAATTACCAAACTCAAAACAAACGGCCCGATACAGGGCGCGGCGATGATGCCAACGGTCAGCCCCATAAACAGCGATCCGAACAATCCCTGGCGCGATTTCCCGCCAATAGACGCCAGACTCTGGGGTACGGTTATCTCAAACGCGCCGAACATGCTGGACGCCAACGCCACGAGAATTATTGCAATAAACCCGAGCACCCAGGGATTCTGCAGCGCCGCACCGATCATTTGTCCGGTGAGGGCAGCCACGGTACCCAGCAAAGAGTAGGTAATCGCCATTCCCAGAACGTAAAACAGCGCCAGGACAAAGGTATTCTTCAGGCTTTCCCCCTTGGCCTGCCCGCCGAAATAGCTGACAGTGATCGGTATCAGCGGATAGACACACGGGGTGAGATTCAGCGCAAGGCCACCGAGGAAGACCAGTAACAATGTGATGAACAATCCTTTTTCCTGCATCCAGGCACTGATTTCAGCATCGGTACCGGAAGACAAGCCACTTGATTCTATATCAGATTCGACACCGGTGAAAGCAGCCTGGTTGACCTCTTCAATTTGGGCGGAATCGGCAAATACCGGAATTGACGCAGTAAAATCCTTCTCTTGAGGAGGCAGACAGGAAGTATTATTACACGCCTGATATTGCAGAGTCCCTACAATATGCAGGCTGTCTGCGGTGAACGACTGATCCACGCTTACAGCCGTCACCAGGTTGACGGTTCCCTCATAGACGGCAACTTCGCTTTCGGAAAAATCAAAATTATACAGGTGCGCTTCCGGATAATAAACGCGGCCAGTTGTTATTCCATCCTCAGTTTGGAAGGACACCTCCGTCGGAATCAAAAAATCTTCCAGCGGTTCGTTGGAGTTAATGTGCCAGGTCTCCTCCACCTCAACCTGGAGCGCCAACTGGACGCTCTCACCGGTCACCGCGCCATTTTGTGCCCATTTCGGTTCAATCTGTACAATGTTCTCAGGGACATCAAACTGCGCAAAAAGTGTAATCGGCAGCAGCAGAAAAAGCGCCAATAATTTCCCGGTGATATTTCTCATTATTCCTACCATTTCGTACCCGTTTATTCTGTTTGGACTAAAATTATCTAATACTCAATTACTATGATGTGGTAATCATTACAATTGTTACAATTTTCCAATGAATCTCTGCCATATCCGCCTCCACCACGGTTTGCGTTGCCAGAGGACCGACTCCAATACCGGAAGAGCCGCTTCAGCGGCTTTCCGGCCGGCGGCTACAACCTCTGGCATCCGTGTAAAATCATTCCACTGGATCATCTCGGCATCGGGATAAATTTTGACATCGGCATCATTCATTTGACTAATTGAATAGTAGTGTGAGGTGATTTGTTCCGCACGAGTCATAATTTCGATGGCATTATCCAGACCGGTGCCGCTACGAATCGGTGGCGGGACGGCGACGCCGATTACCACCCTATCAGTCGATTGTCTGGCGTACTTTATCGGGACCGGGCAACTGATTCCCCCGTCGCTGAGGAGGTGTCCGTCGTAATCTATGGGAGCAATAAATCCCGGAATCGAAGAGCTGGCCTCAACAGCCTGGCGTAAGTCCCCCGTGGAAATCGGGACGTCTTCACCGTTGAGTATATCGGTGGCCAGAATGGTGATCGGTATTTGACACTCGCTGAAATCTTCGATATTGAGAAGTGTATTGATGGCATTCTTCAGCCGCTCAGATTTTATCAAAGATTTTCGACTCCGGGCAAGATTCACCGCCAGCCTGCCACGGATTTCCGAGGTTATCTGATCCCAGAAGCTGGCGTCCTGTTCCTCTTTTGCATTGATCCGCGGTATTCCAGTATGTTCATAGGCATCGCTCTCCAGGAATTCGAGAAACCGGTTTTCAACCTCATACGGGTCAAGCGTTTCGGCGTACATGGCTCCCACCACCGCGCCCATACTCGTTCCGGCAATAGTATCGATGGCGTACCCCGCTTCATGCAGCACCTGCAATACACCGATATGGGCAAATCCCCGGGCGCCACCCCCACCCAACGCTAAACCAATTCTGGTGTCCTCCATCCGATTCAAAGATCCACATTGTCGCGATCGGTGAAGTACACGTTTGTCATAATAGCTTTTTCGTTGGGATGGTCCCGCTCATCCGTGGGAAGATTCGCAATTTTATCAACAACGTCCATACCCTGGATAACCTCACCAAATACCGTGTACTGGTTATCCAAACCGGGATAGCCCCCTTTTTCAAGATACTTTTGTACGACCGAATCCGGATATTCGTAATCCAAGCGCATTTCGGCGTTGTAAATTTGATCTTCCGTCAACTTCGGATTCTGCACGATAAAAAACTGACTCCCGGCGCTGTTGGGATCCCGACTCCGGGCCATAGAAAGGCGACCCCGATAATGCGGTTTTCTGTTGAATTCCGCCGGAATGGAAAAGCCGGGACCTCCCGTGCCATCATTGGACGGGTTACCGTCACGGGAGAGAATATCACCACCCTGGATCATAAATCCCGGGATTACCCGGTGAAACCACGTGCCATCAAAGTACCCCTCCTGGGCCAGCATCTTGAAATTAGCGGTGTGCTTCGGCGCTACGTCAGGGAAAAACCGGATGACGATCGTCCCATGATTCGTTTCAATAACACCAACTTCGTTTTCGGCCACCTGCGGCCTTGGCGCATTTTTTACGACCTGCTTTATCGAATCAATCTGCGTCTGGTTCAACTCCGAAAATTCCGTCTCCTGCTCATCTCCGCAGGTCCAGAGCAACGCCATTCCAATAAATATCGTCAATACCAGTGTTATTCTTCGCGCATTCATACAGTCTCTCCTTATTCCAGAATGATTTCTTCAGATGGTGTATGTTGGGAGGCCACCCGGACTTCGATTTTTTGCCCGGCGGACTCTTCTACATGTTTCAAAACGGTGTCCCGTGCCAGGGCGGGCAGATTATTATTTTCGCTGAGATGGGCTAGGGTCACTTCTTCAATACCGGTTGATTCGACGATTTCGCCAATCAGCTGAGCGGAAACGGCGTTGGACAGGTGCCCGTACCGGCCACGCACCCGCTGCTTGGTCCGCCAGGGATACGGCCCGTTCATAAGCATTTTTTCATCGTGATTGGCTTCCACAACCAGCGCCTGAATATCTGACAGTCGCTGGCGCACTAATGTCGTAACCTGTCCCAAATCGGTAACGTATCCGAGTTTTGCCCCCGGACCAGCACCGTTTTGCTGTCGGAAGGTAAAGCCCACCGGCGAAACGGCATCATGTGGTTGCTGGAACGTATCGACCACTAAGTCTTCATACCGGAGTTCTTTCCCTTCAGTAAAAAATCGGATTTCTGTATTTTTCAGGCTCTTCTTTGCCGCGTTGTACGTTTGATGAGAGATGTATACCGGTGTCTTATATCGTCTGGCAAAGATACCTACGCCCTTTATATGGTCATTGTGCTCATGGCTGACAATGATACCGTTGATATCTTTGGGATCAATTTCCACCGATTCCAATCGTCGCACAACTTCCTTACCGCTGAACCCATTATCGACGAGAATGAGCGCTTTATCTGTCTGCACCACGCAGGCGTTACCCTTGCTTCCGCTCCCGAGAATTCGAAAACGCAACGTTTATTCCGTCCCTTGTTTTGATTTGCCGGTTCTGCCTCTGGTCGTCATTGGTATTCCCTGTTCACAAAGCGGACACTCATCCACCTGGTAGTTCTCTACCGCTGCGGTATAGAGCGCCGACCACTTCACTCCCGGATCAAACCGGCCATTACTGCGATCCACGATAATCCCGATGCCCTGGACTGTGGCACCGGTTTCTTTAACCACGTCACGCAATTCCAGCACCGAACCGCCTGTTGTGACAATATCTTCAACCAATAACACATTTTCATCCGACCGGATGTCAAACCCACGGCGAAAGGTAAGATTTTCCTCCACACGCTCGGCAAATACTGTCCTGACGTTAAAGCATCGGGCGACTTCATACGCCAGAAGGATCCCACCGACTGCAGCGCTGGCAACGACATCTACCTGATTGTCATTAAATTTTTGTGCGATTGCATCCGCGACCAACGCATTATATTTGGGGTTCTCCAGTAATCGGAATTTTTCGTAATAATGCGGGGAGTGCATTCCTGAGCTCAGCAGAAAATGCCCTTCCAGATAGGCTCCGGAATCTTTGAGTAGTTGTTCGATATCAAACTGCTTATTCATTGGAAAAGGTCCTGTTGATCAGAGTTGAATAATGGTATGCTGCTTCGCCGGCATCTTCTGCAAAATCCTTACCCGAACCGGCGTACAGAATTGCCCGGCTGATGGGAATCACCAATCCGTTCTCATCGTCAGTCAGGCCTGCCTCCAACACAGTTCTGAGATCACCACCCTGTGCTCCCACGCCCGGAGCGAGTATCGGCAGGGTGCCAGCGATCTTGCGTATTGCTCCCAGCGATTCGGCCTGCGTTGCGCCGACCACGAGACCGACGTTGTCTTTGGCATTCCATTCTACACACTTTTTTGCCACTGATTCGTACAACGTGTCTCCGGAGTTAAATTGTAACCGTTCAAAATCTGCGCTCCCGGGATTTGAGGTCAGGCAAAGTACAAATGCTCCACGAGTGGGATCCCGAATAAACGGCTCCACTGCATCGGCGCCCATGTATGGATTTACGGTAACCGCATCCATATTGAGAGTGTCGAAGGCCGCATACGCATATTGTTTTGCCGTGTTGCCGATGTCGCCGCGCTTCACATCATAGATGGCGAGGATATCATCCGGGATTTCACCTCGAAGTTTCTCCAGGATCTCAAATCCCCGGGCACCCAGTACTTCAAAAAAAGCGCTATTGATCTTGTAGGCACAAACAAACTCACTCGTCTGTGCAATAATTTCCGAGCAAAATGTATAGACGCCATCGGCATCTCTGGAAAGATGATCCGGGAGCTTGCGCAGATCGGGATCGAGCCCGACGCACAGCAGGCTGTCCTGCGTCTCCTGTGCCGTAATCAGTCGTCTGTTGAAAGGATGGTTGTTCGTCATAAAGTCCTATAAACTAAACTGATTCGACTTCAGAAGCAATGTTAAGTGCGCGGGGATTGGGAAGAATGATCTCCCGATTAAAGTCAGCGAAGCGGGTTTAAACGGGAGAAAAAGTGGTGAATTGTGTGGTATTAAGTATTACGTACTGCGTATTGCATAAAGGTTACTAGAAATTGGATGCTTGAAACGGGAATATGATATAGGGAATAACAGACTGGAGACTGAAGACCGGAGACGCGAGACCGGAAAGGCAACAACAAACCACGAACCACCAACATCTACCTGCTAAAGCCGGAACCACCTACAAGCATGGAGTTTTAGATTTGAATATGTGGAGACATGACGCAAGACACTATTGAAGAGTGGGAATGGAAGAGGTGAGAAGAAAATACCGGGAAGCGAACATCATCAGTCTGCTGCTTTCCTTTCTGCTTTCTCCGAATGATAGGAAGCGAGTAATTCACCGCGGTGAATAAGAGTATGTCAAGATTAAGTAAACGCAAACTATAACACTGTAACACCTTAACACGCCTTTCAACCTAAACTCCTGAATACCTGAACACTTGAACACTGCTGTTAACTCAGTCCGTACTTTTTCATCTTCCGCCACAGTGTCGTGCGTCCAATGCCGAGGATTTCCGCCACATCTTCATATTTTCCGTCGTACTCCCGCAGCAGGTTTGCAATGTGCTCCTGCTCGACTTCTTCCAGGGTACGTAAGTCCGGTGAGGAGTCAAATGAGTCATCTTTGGCCGTCGCAGGGATGCCTTCCGGCAGGTCGGTTTTCCGGATTTCGTCGCCCAGGGTTAAAGCGATAGCTCGTTCGATGACATTTTCCAATTCCCGTACATTGCCATCCCACCGATGGGAGTGCAGCACCTCATTGGCCTCCGCAGAAAGTCCGGTAACTTTTTTCCCCATCCGTTCGTTATACTTCCTGATGAAATGCCGTACCAATGGCAGAATATCATCTTTACGATGTCGAAGGGGCGGCAGTTCAATTTTTACGACGTTGATGCGATAGTAAAGGTCAGAGCGGAAGTTCCCCCTCTCAACCTGGACCTCAAGTTCCTGTCGTGTGGCGGTGATGATTCGCACATCGATAGCCTCCGGCTTATTGCTCCCCACCGGCGTGATTTCCCTCTCCTGCAATGCCCGGAGGAGTTTCACCTGAAATGATTGTGGCGTATCAGCAATTTCATCCAGGAAGACCGTACCGCCAGAGGCCTCTTTCAGGAGGCCGGTTCGGTCTGAATCTGCTCCGGTAAATGCCCCTTTTTTATGGCCGAATAGTTCGCTCTCCAGCAGGGTTTCCGGGATGGCGCCGCAATTCACCGGTACAAACGATCCGTTTCGACGCTGGCTCAAGTCGTGGATGGCTCTGGCGGCCATTTCTTTACCGGTGCCGGTTTCCCCCTGTATTAACACAGTAATATCAGTGGAGGCTACCCGACGGATCAGGTCAAACACTTGCTGCATCTCCCGGCTGGCACCAACCATTTCATGGAACTGGTATTTTCGATCGGACTGAAACCACTCATAAAATTTTGCAGCGGCCTCATTCAGTACCGGATTTAATCTGTCCAGCGCCTGCTGCCTTCGATCCCGGGCACGACTCAGGGCTTCCTCCATTTCCTCTCTAGAATAGAGAAATACTGCCTGGGACCGGATAAATTCTGACTCTATTGAGTCTCTATCCTCCCAGTTGAATATCAGAAGATGCCGCTGCCGGCGATTCCTGAGGTTTTCCTGAACGAGCGCATCCGTAATTACCGACTCCTGATGTCGGGCATTCAAAATAATCACATCGGAATTTTTAAGTACGTTCCGGCAACCATCTTTTGGGACAGGGATATATCCGGTTGTATTATTAACCTGGCGGGTTGCGCCTCTTCCCGACTCAACGAAGTATAACTGGTTTATCTTCCGATTACTCCAAAATCGAAGAAATTCATCGTCTTCGGCATGTTCACCAAGTATTGTCACCTTCGCATCTCCGGTATCCTCCATAATTTTTCCGGCCAAATCATAGGAAAGATACGCGGGAATCACCGCTCCGGCAGACAGCTCGGTGGTTTCGCGAGCTTCCTCAGCGAAGCCGGAAGTTTCAGTCCACAACTTCCGGAACACTGGTCCAATCAGCTCGGCTTTCAGACACTCCGAAAAATGGTATTCAAGCCCCTGCTGAAGGGAACGGTCTCCAATCAGAGAAGTCCCTTTACCTAAGACATCCCAATAGAATTGCTGAATCGCGGGTAATCCCGACAATCCGGAGTCCAGCCGGGCTTTTTCATCCCCGGGAAGTCCGGACCTAACCTCCCTGTCCACCTTTACATCCCGCTGCACCGTATAGAGATGATATGTTTCCCCATACGGAAACACGAGGGCTTCGGAGAGCAGATTATTATCAATGAGCCCACTCAGGTGGTTCCACAGGCTATTCGGAATGTGGGATTCCGATACAGTCACCATGTAAAACCGAAGTTGCATCAAAAAGTGTGAATCGTAGAAGTAAAATTAGTTACGATAAAGAATGAAATGAGGACAACAACGAATCCGATGATGCTGAGGTTGGCCGTCCGCTGTCCCCGCCAGCCGAAGAACAAGTAGCTCACCGCAAAATAACAGTAGATCAGCCAGTTCAGGAAGACAACCGTCAATTTGGGATCCCATTCCCAGAAAAACCCCCATGCGGTTCCGGCGTTCATCATGCCCAACCCTATCCCCATGGTCAGAAATACCAGGCCGATCAGCACGGAACGAACATTCAGTTTATCCAGGAATTCCAGTGACGGCAGCCTTGAGTAGAACAGTCCGAACCGGTGTCCGTGAATATCATTGAACAACAGCAGATACATGAGTGCGGCGATAAATCCCAGCGTAAATCCGGCATAACCAAACAGCATAGAGACCACATGTATCTCGAACATCACGTTTTGCAGGCTTTCTGCCAGGGGGTGGGTATAATCTATAACTAATACGCTGATCGTCTGTACCAGGGCCACCACGCCCATCACGAACACGCCAAATTCCTGTTCTTGCAACAGATATTGCTGCACCAGGTACATAATGGTCAGAATCCAGACGAATGCCGTGGCTGCCTCCGCAAATTGCGCCAGGGGGAGGTTCCCGCGCCGGAGGGTAAATAAAACCAGCATCAGCGTCTGCGAAATGAGCCCAAGCCACACGCCCAGTGTTGCAATACGCGCCGTACGGGAATCTCTGGAACGAAAGTACCGCCAGAACTGGATGAGACTAATCCAGTAGCAACCCAATGAGACGATGTGCAGTACGGCGATAGCAGACATAAGATTCCTGAGTTAGTGGCGGATTGAATAGTGCAACAGCAATTTACGAGGCCGGCGTATTTCCCGCAAGATGTTAGTCGGAATGAGGGGTATCTCTGTTTATCCCAGAGATAGATTTAGCGGGTAAAGATGTATCAGAGCAACCGGACTTCGGACAACCGGGCATTTTCCTTAATGCCAATACCTGCTTCACCGACGTAAATATGCGTACTGAGTGGATTCCGAGTCCTGGTGATGACTTCCGTGGGATGGATGACACCATTTTTTCGTACTTTTTCCCAGGTCTGAAGCAGCATTCCGGTGTCATCCGGCATCTCCACGCCTTCATTGAACTGAATCCGATATGAGCCTTCTCCGAGTTCCCACCAACCGTACTTATCATCTTCATTGCGGACTTCGGGAACAATCCATTCCACTTCCGCCTCGGTGTATTCCGAGCCCCCGAAATCCAGGGCCCCCGGTTCGGTCAAACGTCCTATCTGGTTTACAGTGAGAAATGCAACGTTTCGGTCTTCGGGAAATTGCGTCTCTTCGTGGATAATGTTCTGCAGAATATCTTTAAGGGTAGTATTATTCCGTGCCATGGCAGACCTCCTTTTGCCACGTTTGTCTTATACTTGTGGTAAAATACAGGTTAGCATGGAGTTTCTCTACCTGTTAACGGCAGTGTTATCGTGTATAGTGTTATAGTGTTACCGTGTTATAGTTAGGACTGTTGTGTGTTCCGGGTCCCCAGTCCTGTGTCGCTTGTGTCTTGTCCCCTTCATTTGATCAGATTCATAATCTGGCTATTGATGGAGTCAAAACCGGTTTAACGAGTGCATTTTTTGTCGTTAGTTGTTGTTACGTGTTATTCGCATATATATTCGGCTTTAAATTTTTCTCTCTTTGCGCTCTGGCACCTAGGCCACAAAATTTAGCGTATAAAAAAAACGGGTCCGGCGAAAACCGGACCCGTCAAATTCTACAGCCATGGCGACTTACGGGTAACAGAACCCTGTTTTTACGGTGGGTGCTTCCCGGTGCACTTCAAACTTCCTTTACCCTCCCGATAAATCGGGAGAGAAGGCCTGCTTTCCACGCCCGGAGGGTAGCTCCCTCATGTTCGTTTGATGGTTCTGTTTTTCGGCACCATAACTGCAGAAATAAATACCGAAAACTATTCTATTTTCTCAAAGAGCGTTAATAATATAGAAGATCCGTCAACCACATCGCAAGAGATGATTGGATTTTTGTTGAAAAAAATTACGATTTCCCTGCACCCGCTGACTCCACACGATTAACCGCATTTTCTGTTGCAGCGATAGTTCTGGCGCCTACCGAATCGCCCCATACGTTCACTGTGGTTCGCACCATATCCAGGATGCGATCAACGGCCGTAATCAGTCCGATACCCTCCAGCGGCAGGTTCACCTGGTTTAGTACGATGATCATAGTTATCAGCCCGGCGGACGGAATTCCCGCGGCGCCGATGGCGGCCAGCGTGGCCGTCACAATAATCAGGAGCTGTTGTGCGAAGGTCAGATCGATGCCATACACCTGGGCGATAAATATCGCCGCCACTGCCTCATACAATGCTGTCCCGTCCATGTTGATGGTGGCTCCCAGGGTAAGTACAAAGCTCGATACGGTGTTATCAACTCCGGCATTCTTTTCGATAGACTCCATCGTTACCGGTAGTGTTGCCGAGCTGCTGGAGGTGCTGAACGCCGTGGCCAGTGCCGATGACATATCTTTGGCAAACTGGAACGGATTCCCTTTTCCAATAATTTTTAATATCAATGGTAAAATGACGAACCCGTGGATCAATAATCCAATCAGTACCGTGGCCATGTATTTTGCCAGATCAATGATAACGTCTCCGCCTGTTTCGGCGACAATTACCGCCATCAGGGCAAAAACACCATATGGAGCCAATTCCATAATCCAGTGAGTCAATTTCATCATCACCGCGTTCAGCGAGTCGAAAAAACTGACCAGGGGCTTGGCCTTTTTTCCGATAGTTGTGAGTACTACGCCGATGAGAATGGAGAAAAAGATGATAGGTAGCATGTCCATGTTAACCACTGCCTCGAAGGGATTCGCCGGAACGATGCCCATCAGCGTATCGATGAGCGACGGCGGCGCGGCCTCCGGAGACTTTTCCAGCGTCAGGTTTACCCCTACTCCCGGTTGCATCACGTTCACCATAATAATCCCGATGACGACTGCAAGGCCGGTGGTCGAAAGATAGTATAATACCGTCTTTCCGCCCAACCGCCCCAATTTCCGTACATCACCGATTTCGGCGACGCCCATAATAACTGACGCAATAATCAGCGGGACAATGATCATCTTCAACAGTTTGATGAACAGCTGCCCGATGGGATCCAGAAATAAGATTGAATCACCGAAAATGAATCCGACGAAAAACCCCAAAATAATTCCGAGGAAAATCTTCGTAGAGAGTGAAAGTTTAGGCATGTATATACCGCCAGTGTTAGAGTGTTATCGTGCTACAGTGCTAAGGTGTTACCGTGTAACAGTTGAGTGGCTCCCAATTTTAACCATCTACGTAATCTTAATCATCCTTTAAGTGTTCGGGTGTTCCTCAAAGGGGTCCTTTGAGGCAGGTAGCAAAAGTGTTACTGTGTTACTGTGTTATAGTGTTATCGTTAAAATATTACGTATTGCGTATTACGTAGAAGAGGTCAAAACTGTGCTTTAAATCTTATCGGTTTCCTCCATTCTAAGAAAGAAGGGGAAAATTGTTCGTAGTTCATCGTTTGTTTATCCAGCAAATTCCCGCCCTTCGGCTTTATACGTAATACGCAGTGCGC
Organism: Candidatus Neomarinimicrobiota bacterium; assembly: GCA_021734025.1. Classification (NCBI taxonomy): domain Bacteria; kingdom Pseudomonadati; phylum Fidelibacterota; species Fidelibacterota bacterium. Next base: position 198 of record JAIPJS010000020.1, on the reverse strand, counting down.
AATCCTTCCTATTATACCTTAGTAAACCCGTTGTGTGGAACTAGGCCAAGGCATGTTTCACCTGATTGAGCGGGCGTTTTTTGACACATTTATTCACGTATTGGAGCAGGGTAAACGCCGTCACTTTGGCTAACACCCGCGTGGCCACGCCCGCAAAGGTTTTGGCATAATTCCGTTGAATCAGAAATTGATCGCAGA